>CANHSD010000122.1 GCA_947463105.1 Chitinophagaceae bacterium | reverse complement strand
TCATTTCGCTCCTGGTAATTATGATTTTTTTCCTGATAGTCTTCATAGGAAAAAATATAATATCACCAATACCAATGACAGTCCAGATAGCCTAAAAGCCATTGGAATTCTTTTGGAACATGCAAAAAATTTTGAAATTTCAGGCGTTGGTGCCGAAGTTATCTGTCGCGGCAAAATGATTGAAGTCTGTATAGATAGCTGCGAAAATATATCAATAAAGGATCTTCATTTTGATTACCACCGGCCAACGGTTTCAGAATTTACGGTGATTGCTGCAGGCGATGACTATGCAGATATTCAAATTCACAAAGATTCGGAATATACAATCGAAAATGGTGCTATAAAATGGATTGGCGAAGGCTGGAGTTATGATACAGGGTTGGCACAAGAACTTGATTTGCTTACCAATGATCTTCGGCGCATGAAAGATCCGCTCATAGCAATGAAATTGGAAGAAATAAAACCATTTTTAATTCGTGTCAGCGGAAAACATACAATGAAAACAGGACGTATTTACCAGCTGCGTGATGTTTTCAGGGATTATGCTGCTGTGTTTACCCGGGGGAGTAAAAATATTTCCTGGAAAAATATACAATTCCATTTTATGCATGGTATGGGATTGGTGTGTCAGTTTTCAGAAAACCTTTCCTTTGATTCGGTTACAATTGCTCCCGACAAAGCAAGCGGCAGAACTTCTGCTGCATGGGCCGACTGCATGCATTTTTCAGGCTGTAAAGGAAAATTACTGGTAAAGGACTGCGTGCTTTCTGGAGCACACGACGATGCCATCAATGTTCACGGAACTTACCTAAGCGTTGTTGAAAAAATTGCTGACAACCAATTAAAGGTTCGGTTTATGCACAAACAAACCTACGGTTTTATGGCTTTTAACAGGGGGGATGAAATTGAATTTGTCAACCAAGAAACATACGCATCACATGGTATGAACAAGGTAAAAGAGGCGATATTGCTCAATCCTAAGGAAATGTTGTTAACCTTTGAAAAGAGTTCTCCTCAAGGGCTTGCTATCGGGGATGCTATCGAAAATGTTACCTGGACACCTGAAGTAGAAATTAGGAATTGCAGGGTATCTTGGGTTCCTACCCACGGCTTTCTTATATCTACAAGGCGAAAGGTACTCGTGGAAGGGAATGAATTTTTAGCAACGCACATGAACGCCATTCATATGGCAATTGATGCCAATAGCTGGTATGAATCAGGTTATGTAAGGGATATGACCATTCGCAACAACAAATTTATCCGATGTGCAGAGCCTGTAATCAAGATTGCTCCTTGGAATAGAATTGCCAACAGCTCCGTGTATCAGCATATAAGGATTGAAAACAATGCGTTTATTCTTCGCAATGAATTGATCGTTCAGGCAAATAGCACAGATAACCTTATTGTTGGTGGAAATACAATTTATGCAGAAAAGAAACTCAATGATCAGTTATCAATAAATACAGGAGATTGTAAGGATTCAAAAGTTGGCCAAAACAAATACATCATTCAGCCCAAAAAGTTGTAAGGCAAAAACACCCATATTCGCCTCATTTCATGTTGTTTGTTGACACCCTGACTTGAGGGGCAAGTCAACTACCATGACCGGTTTGAAAAGAAAGAGCATGAAACATCATTGGTTCTCTTTCTAAATATTGCTATATTTATACAGACCATTTTACCGCTACAACCATGCCAAGCACCTCACTCCAGCAACACCTCCGCGATGCGGGATATGATCTAATTGATGGCCCCATCCGAAACCACAAACCACTGCAGCTTTGGCTGAGAGAGGGCTTCAACCAGCCGGAACTCTATTACGCAGATATCCTGCATGCATTCAGCAGCAACAAAAAACTACGCATCACCAAAGATCCTGGGCTTGACATCAAGGATACGGACAGGAACGAATATGCTTTTCAGATTGGGATTACCATGGTCCAGGGTTGGATGCAATCTGTTGGTATGCCTCCCATTGATTTTAGTGCGGCAGTCAGCAGGGGTAAAAAGCTAAGCATCTCCTACAGAAACGCGATCACAGAAGTTGTACCTACAGGAAACCTGACTGATTTTCTCAGCGATGCCGATTTTCTTCACCCCAACCCCGTGCTCCTGCGCAATGCGAATCGCAACAACCTCCTGGTGATCACCGGTCTGGTAACTGCTGAACAGCTGGTGGCAGAAATAGAAACAGACATCAAAATCAACAGCAAGATCATCAATACCCTGAAGAAGTCAGCCAACAACAAGATCGAGTTTTCTTCCACCAAAAACAATACACTCAGGATGGTTGCTGGCACCGGCAGATTTCCTGTGGCTGTAAAAGCCAACCGCATTGATTTCGACAAGGGTCGGTTCAATGGTCTTCAGCTGGTAACTGATGGAAGGGATTTGTTTTAAGCGGCAGCGGTGAGTCTGATTTTAAAAGTTCATTTAATTTTCAATTGTGCCCCCACCACGGGCGCAATTCATGGATAGAAATGTTTATCTTGAAAGTGCTACCGCATAAAAAAATATAACATATTCCGGTCTTATTTATTGTAACTTCAGGAGAGTAAATTCTTTTAATGACAAAAGCCACTGGTTTTGAGTTGATTTATCAAAGACTTCTTTCTGACAAAACCAAGCATTGGGGAGAGCAAGTTATTTTGGTAATTGCCATCGCAAGTTTCTTGATTCATTTGGCTATCATTTATCTGGTAGATTTTGGTATTATTCAAATTGCAGTTACGTCTGACTTGCTTAAAAACCCTATTGCAGCTATATATACCCCATTTTCCTTTATCCTCGTTTATGAAGTTTATTTGCTGATCCATTATCTGCCCAAATCGATTACGACATATATCAGCAAGCAATATGAAATTATCACATTGATCATCATCAGGAGACTGTTCAAAGACCTTTCCAGCTTGACGCTTACATCAGATTGGTTTACGATTAAATATGATTTGCAGTTCACTTATGATTTGATAGCCTCTGTTCTTCTTTTCTTTCTAATTTATCTCTTTTACAAACAGAGTAAAAAACGGTACAGGATTATCGATAACTCAGCGAATGACAGGGAAGGAATAGCAAGGTTCATAAAAATAAAAAAATATCTCGCAACCGCTCTGGTGCCTGTACTCATAATAGTTGCTGTGTATTCTTTTGTCAATTGGAGCATGAGCAGCATTTATCCGCAAACGAATACAAGGGTATCCTTTGGTAATATCAACAATATTTTCTTTGAGCAGTTTTTTACGGTTTTGATCATTGCAGACGTTGTGCTGTTGTTGTTTTCTTTTTTTCATACGGACGAGTTTCACAAGGTTATCAGAAATTCTGGCTTCATCATCTCCACTATTTTGATCAGGCTATCATTCTCTGTAAGTGGTTTGCTCAATACACTACTAATTGTATCCGCAACGGTATTTGGTCTTTTGATACTCATCATTCATAATAAGTTTGAAAAAGAAAAGGCTGCTGAGATGGTTAACTCCAATTCCCATAAAACGTCGTGAAACAGGTTAAATGGCTGTTATTTGATTGATTTGTATTAGTAGTTGGTGTTGGGTAGTACCCAATAGAGACAAATAGCCTCTCATTGGCTAGAATTTGTTAAAAAGGGTAACGCCTGCCTACATTACAAGTGGAATTATATTCGCTTGGCAATAATATTATATGCTTGAGAGGGATGCTTATTGTTTGTGTTTCATATTTTCTTTAATTTCAATTACTTATGGGAAAGATTTGGTATCATAAACTGCATTCATATAGAAATACATATTTAGTTGCCCTCATTATTTTACAGCTGTGTTTTTCAATGGCATTACAAGCGCAAAATCGGCCCAATGTCATTTTTATTCTTACTGATCAATGGAGATCTACTGCTTTTGGTTTTGCTGGCGATACCCAAGTAAAAACCCCCTACATTGACCAATTTTCAAAAGAGTCTGTTGTCTTCAAGAATTGTGTATCTGTTATGCCCATTTGTACTCCCTACAGGGCTGCGTTGATGACCGGAAGATTTCCGACTTCAACTGGAATGTTCATGAATGATCTTTATCTGCCTGAAAAGGAATTGTGCATGGCTGAAATTTTTAAAGAGCAAGGCTATGCCACTGCTTTTTACGGGAAGTGGCATCTTGACGGGCACGGGAGGCTGAACAATGTACAACCCTTCAGAAGGCAGGGATTTGACTACTGGAAAGGCATCGAATGTACACATGACTATAACAAAATGCCCTATTTTGAAAACGATGAGCTGAAGGTTAAATATTGGGACAAATACTCGGCTTTTGCTATTGTGGAGGATGCTGCAAACTACCTTGAGCAGGCGTCAAAAAGCGATAATCCCTTTTTGCTTTTTCTTTCGATTGAATCACCTCATTTTTCTCAGCATACAGCACCCCAGCAATACCAGGACATGTATCCCAAAGAAAAACTGGTGTTGAGTCCCAATGTGATCGACAATAAATTTCCCAATATCAGAGAAAATCTCAAACAGTATTATGCACATTGCACAGCAACTGATAAGGCTATTGGTGATTTAATAAGCAAAATCAAGTCCTTGGGTTTATATGATAATTCCATCATCATTTTAACAGCTGATCACGGTGAAATGATGGGGTCACATGGTGTCAGACCACATGAAAAGCAGATTTCCTGGGATGAGTCGGTCAAAACACCTTTTTTGATTCGCTATCCTGGAATCGGCAACAATGCCGGTAAGCTCACCCATACCCCTATCACCACACCGGATGTATTGCCTACCATGTTGTCATTGGCAGGCCTTTCGATGCCGAAGACCATTGAAGGAAGGAATATTTCTTCAGCGATAAAAAACCCCACCCAGGTCAATAACAGGGCAGCCTTGTACATGAATGTATATCCCACTGCTCCAACTCCCTTTTCAGAATACAGGGCCATCAAGACCAACCGTTACACGTATGTAAGAACCCCGGACAAACCATTGATGTTGTTTGATCATGTTACCGATTCTTTGGAACTCAACAATCTAATTGACAACAGCAATTACGCCCGGTTAAAGAAAAAAATGGATCGCTTGATGCAAAAGGAACTGAAGTCAATAGGCGACGAGCATTTCAAACCATCTGAGTATTATCTCAATAAATTCGGTTTAACGGAAATGGGAATCAAGCGCGGAGACATTATCAACACCTCAGGTAATCTCGGCAAGGTTTATACACCCAAATCTGATTAAATGAAAGGACCCTGGAACGTATCTTTTATTTTATTGTCCCTGCTCACTTTGTTTTCATTAAAAGGTTTTTCTTCACATCCTCCTTTGGGTGGTATCAAAAAGGGAAAAGCAAGACCCAATATCCTGATCATTACAGTTGATGATTTGACCTACAATTCAGTAGGGGCATTTGGATGTACAATACCGGGAATTACTCCGAACATTGATGCACTTGCGAGGAGAGGAATGCGGTTTACCAGAGGCTTTATCAATACTGCCGTTTGCCAACCTTCCCGACAAACAATACTTACCGGACTTTATCCTCATAACAATGGTTCTGAAGGGTTAGAACCCATGAGCGTCGATGTAGTTACCCTTCCGGAAAAATTAAAAAAAGCAGGGTATACCAACGGAGTACTTGGAAAGGAAATTCACTATCAACCCATGGAGAAATTTCAATGGGATTATATTCCCTTTGTTACCGAAAAAGATTCAACATGGAGAAAGGGATCTGGAAGAATTCCTTCTTTTTTTTACGATTATGCCATGACATTCTTTAAGATGTCACAAAAAAACAATGAACCTTTTTTTCTGGTTGCCAACTCCCAGGATCCACACAGGCCATTTACTGGCACTGAAGAAGACCTTCAGTCATTTGAGTATAATCCTCTCGGCCAAACCCGTCAATTTCAACCTGATGAAATTGAGGTACCCGCATTCTTACCTGATATACCTGAAGTCAGAAAGGAAATGGCACAGTATTACAGTTCCGTTTACAGGGCTGATCTTTCTATTGGCGGAATATTAAAGGCCTTAACCGAAAGCGGCATGGCGGATAATACACTAATCGTATTTATGAGTGACAATGGATCAGCTTTTCCATACGGGAAATCTCAGTGTTATTATAACAGCAACAGAACCCCACTTATTGTTGCATGGCCGGGTGTAGTCAAGCCAGGTACAGTTGATTCCATCCATGCAGTATCGGGCATCGATCTGATGCCTACCATTCTTGATGCAGTGCAGCTTCCTCAGGAAACAAATGCAGATGGGAAAAGTTATCTGCCCTTGTTACTGGGCAAAAAGCAAAAAAACAAAAACCATGTCTACACGACGTACTATCAAATTTTTGCCAAAATAAGGTATCCGATGAGAAGTGTTTTAAATGATCGCTTTAGCTATATATATAACTTCTGGGCTGATGGCAAAACCAGCATGACGGGAGATGCAACGGGAGGATTGACCTGGAAAGCCATGCTGGCTGCAGCCAAAACGGATGCTGCTATTGCTGCGCGTGTGAATTTCTACAAGTATAGAACACCAGAAGAACTTTACGATTATAAAAATGACCCGGATGCACTTCATAATCTTATCGATGACCCTGCGTATAAAAAAGAAATAAAAAAGCTGCGAAAACAAATGGTTAAGCTAATGATCAAGTACAAGGATCCAGCCTATGAAACATACCGGGACAGAAACAAAAAAGGTGTGATCAGCGACTTTATGAAGCAGCAAAAAGAAAAAGCCAAAAAAACAGGAAAGAACATTTTATTTTAGCATGTAAATTGATCTTTTTATTTACAATCCGGGAGGAACAAAAGCAATCTTGGATGCTGTCAAATGTGAAAACAATTTATTTTTTAAACCATTGATCGCATCTGAATACTTATTTTCTTTGATCAGATTATATTTTTCTCCGGGATCTGATTTTAGATCGGAAAAGACCTCCCTTGGAAGTTCACCATGCTTATCATCAAGCTGGTATTTATAGCGGCCATTATGGATAAGGTATCCCAGCTGACTTTCAATGAAAATTTCAGTTCGCCAGTTGTTTACTTTTTTTTCATTCAGCAATGGTACCAAAGACTTTCCCTGAAGCCCTTTTGGTGGCTGTATCTGTGCAAGTTCACAAAGTGTAGGAAAAATATCCAGTCCGTTGCTGACCAGGTGTTGGTTATCGACTTTCCCTTTGTTTTTCAATCCAGCATAAGAAATGATAAACGGCACCCTTGCTGATTCCTCATAAAATACAGTTTTGTGTTCCAGCTTATGAGCGCCATCCATTTCTCCATGATCTGCTGTAAATAAAATGATGGTATTTTCCCTTAGTCCTGATTGATCAAGCGCACCTAATATCTGCCCAATAAGTACATCCACTTTTTCTGTAAGTCGCGCATATGCCCACCGGTGTAACCTCCAGTCTTCCTCCGTCCAGCTATCCCGAACTACTTTTCTAAAGTTTCGAAGCCTGATCAGGCTGTCTACAGAATAAGATTCTCCGATCATGGGCTGATGGTTATCCGGTAGTGGCGGACAATATTTGTCGAAAAATTCTTTTTTTGAAATGCCTTCCGGGATTTTTTTGGCCTCAAAAAGATCTTGCGGTGTAGCCTTTGCTTCATTGCCTTCAGGGTCTCCAAAACTGATGGCATCGAAACAAATATCATGGGGGTTAATTAATGATGCAAAAAGAAGGAAGGGTTTGCTTTCGGGTTTTCTGTTCACGAGAAAATCAGATACATTCAATGCTAGATTTTCCCTGTCATTTCTTGTGATGACATTATAGCCCCAATTTGTTGCATTGGGTCCTTCAATGGGAACATGAAATTTACCTCCATAATAAGTATCATATCCGGCATTCCGGAATGTATGGCCCAATGAACGGGAATACAAACCTTCAATAAGTGATTTTCTTTCCGGAGTGATAGTGTATGCATTTTCTCTGATGCCGGCCGATGAAGCCAAAAGACCAGTTTGTATCGAGAAACGAGATGGCATGCAAACGGGATTTGTTACATATGCTTTCTCAAAACGTATTCCTGCAGATGAAAGTGCGTCGAGTGATGGTGTCTTCAACCATTTATTTCCTGTACAAGATAACATTGTAGCACTATGCTGATCAGTCATGATGATCAGTATGTTCGGTCTTTTGTGTTGATTGATTATAGTTTCCGTTGATACTGCATGCTGAGCCTTGATTGGACTTATGGCCAATAACAGCGCAGCGGCGAAAGTATGGATTACAGATCGCATGTTTTTTAACAAAAGTAGGTATACTTTAAATCAAATTGTGTGCTTGGGATCTGCCTAAGTCAGGCAAGCTGGATTCATTATTCATTTTGTATGAGGCGACTATCCTTCTTTTTCTATTTCTTTCAGGAATTGCATCGGCGTTTTGCTTTAATTTTTTTAAAGTCAAAAAAGATGGTTGATTTAGCGTTGAATCTAGCGTCCTGACCAATGGTTTCTAATGTAAAGTGCTTGTGTTTTCCCTTCTAGGAGTTGATTAAAAACCTGACCAATGTATCGAATGGCGCACAACTTGGCCTGGGAGGGATACCTTCTGGAACCTACACTTTTGTTAGCTACCTTTTCCTCTTTAGGTTATTCATTTTGGTAAAAATTTCGTTAAAAAATTGAATATGCTTATTTTCGAACTTATCTCTGTTGAACACCCTACCGGTATCTGCAACCAATTCAAGCAAAAGACATACAAAAATTAACAATCAATTGTTTATGAGAATAAATTTATTCTTCAATATCCTTTTATCCGGCTTTCTTCTATTGTGCTCGATGGTGGGGTTTTCCCAGGTAACCCTCACCGCCACATCGGGTACTGCCTCAGGCTCATTCACC
>CANHSD010000121.1 GCA_947463105.1 Chitinophagaceae bacterium | reverse complement strand
TGGGCAGTCCTGCGTTCAAATTCAGTCAATGCGATAATGCCTTCACTGATCATCTGCTTTGCACGAGTCAATTGTTGAACGGCAATGCCATGGTCAATGGTTGCTGCCACCAGCTCAGCACTGTCACTGGTCACTTTTCTCCTGAGCTGCTCCAACTTGTTGTCCAATGAATTCAGCTTAAGGTTTCGGGACATTTCCATGGCCTCCACCTGGCTGGCCGTTGCACTGATCTTTTCATTGTAAAATCCAATCTTCTGTTGCTTGGCTTGCAACTGCTCTTCTGTTCTTTGCACCAATTTTGGGTCAAGGTAATCATCCTTCACATCCGCCAGCTGCACAATGGTGTCACCCTTCTTGACAAAATCCCCCTCTTTAACCCACCATTTGATGATGCGGCCTGGAATGATGGTATTCATTTCTTGCGGGCGCTGGTCCTGGTATAATGTAGTGACTGTTCCGCTGGTATTGATGTTTTGCGTCCAAGGCAAAAACATCATGGTTGCAATAAAAATAAGTACCCCCCAAAACCAGTATCGCACTTTGCTGATCTTTTTTGCGCGGTATATTTTGTTAACGGAAGTTGGATTGTATCCCGTTTGCCGTAGAATTGTTTCTGTAACATTTTTCATATCACGGTTGCTTTATCATTCCATTTTGCATGACCAAAACCTGATCACATTGTTCTGCAAATGTCTTGTATCCTGTTACCACAATGACGGTTGTTTGTTTGAGGCTTTTCAGATAGGAAGCGATTTTATCACAGTCTTCACCACCAGCCATTTCAAAGGGTTCGTCGAGGAGCAATAATTTTGGAGAACCGGCAAACGCCCTGAGCAGGAGTATTTTTTTGGCAACAATACTGCTCAACCCTTTTCCCGTTGGCTCCAGCATTTCATCAAAACCCTTTGGCATCGAAGCGATGAGTTTTTTCAATCCAACCACATCTGCAAGGTTCATCAGGTGAGCTACATCAATGCCATTGTCTCCCATGGTGATATTTTCCATTAACGTGCCATGGAAGATATCCTGTTCGTGATAGAACACTCCAATGTGGTGTCGGAAGGATTCCAAATCATAGTTCCCAATGGGAACATCGTTGATCAGCAAAGAACCCTGGTGAGAGTCAATTGACCCTGTAGCCAGCTCCATCATTACAGATTTGCCTGAACCTGCATTTCCCTGAATGCAAACTTTTTGACCGGCAGAAATACTAAAATCAATGTTCTCCAGTATGTTTTTATCCTTCCTGAAACCAAAAGAAAGATTTTCGGCACGCAATGAAACGCCATGGCCATTTTCACTGAACATAAGCTTACCATTGGATTCCAATTGTTTGTCTGTAACCTTGCTCAGCTTCTCCAGACTGGTCAATACATCATAAGCCTTGTCCAGACTGAGGATGAGTTTTTCAACTGCCGCCAGCACCGTGATGATCACAATCTCAGCAGCAATGAACTGTCCAAGATTGAGTTGCTGGTCAATCAGCAACAATGCTCCGACAATCAACATTGCCGCAGTGATGAGTAATTTGAAAATGATCAGGCTCCAATACTGGAGTTTCAACACGTTGAAATGGTCTGTGCGCGCTTCGAGGTATCCCTCTAACAAATGATCAGTTTTTTTCAGGTGAAGATTGTGCTTCCCTGAAACCTTGAAACTCTTGAATGCCCTGGCCAATTCCTCCAGCCATGCCACAACATCGTACTTGTAATTGCTTTCCCTCAGAGAAGCCTCCAGCCCACGCTTTGCGGTCATGGAAAGGCTTAGGTAAAGCATCAGCAAAAGCATCAGTCCAAGAACAATGAAAAGTGGATTATAAAAAGACAACAGGATAATACCAAACAAGACCTGGATCACAGCCAAGGGGATTTCGAGCAAGAGTTTAGAAAGGCTTTTTTGTAAAGAAACAACATCAAAAAAACGGTTCACCAGCTCCGGCATGTGATAGCCATCTGTTTCTGCCAGTTTCAGTCTTGGAATCTTGAAACTGAACTCAAAAGCATAACGGGCAAAGATCCTTTGCTGAATTTTTTCAACCACTTTCATTTGATTGACCTGAACGACTCCTGAAATCAACACCCCTCCAACAACCAAAATGATGAGAATCCACATGGAGGTAGGCAGTTTGCCTCTGCCTGCAGCAACCTGGGCAAAATTGATAATGGCTTGAATACCGAGCGGAAGAGACAATTGAATAAGTCCGCTGAGAATGGCATAGAAGTAGATGGCTGACACTTCTTTTTTTTCAATTCTGATTACTTCAAAAAATCGCCTGATCGCTCGGGCGAGTGAAACATCTGTATCAAAACCAGCCATAATATAAATTTAGAACTACAACAGTGTGAAAATGAACTTTATCATACCGCATTTTTCAAGAAGAAACGGAAAGAAAAAGTTCAATTCGCGTGCAAAACTATGCCCTGCAACGCTATGAATCAAAAAAGGAATGTTAAAATGGGGCAGGATTTCGGAAATCGTAAGTCAATTAAACCTTCTGACAATCCTTTTGCGGCATTTTGCAAAAAAATGCTGCCAGACGCAAGTGTAAATGCATCTGACAGCACCTAAAATACATTACAAATATATTTAATATAAGGCCAGAGAGACTGCTTTCTTCAACTGATCAATTGGCCTTTCTCAGGACAATCTTAGACCCAGCACTTCTTTGTGGAGCCCTTTCTGACGAGAAGCTTCTTTGGGAAGACCGATCTTCAAAATGGCTTCTTTGCGGAGCCCTGTCGGAGGAAGCGTATGACCTTCTGCCCGGCTGTTGTGGCCTTTGTGCAGGACTTTGGGGCATAGCCCTGCGGAAATCAGTGGCGGAAACTTCCATTGCATGTGGATGGTCATTGACCACCGGAATGGAGTTGCCAATCAGTTTCTGAATGTCGCGGAGAAATTCCCTTTCTTCATGATCGCAGAAGGAAAAGGCGATACCACTTGCACCTGCCCTGCCCGTACGGCCAATCCTGTGCACATAGGTTTCAGGAACATTGGGCAATTCATAGTTGATCACGTGGGTAAGGTTGTCTACATCAATTCCCCTTGCGGCAATATCTGTTGCCACAAGCACGCGTGTAGTGCCGGATTTGAAGTTGGACAAGGCTCTTTGCCTTGCATTTTGTGATTTGTTGCCATGGATGGCTTCTGCACCAATGCCATATTTGTGAAGGTCTTTGACAATTTTATCAGATCCGTGCTTGGTTCTGGCAAAAACCAGTACCCGCTCAATCGACTTGTCTTCCAATAGGTGAACAAGCAGCTTTTTCTTGTCGTCCTTTTCAACATAATACATCGATTGCTGGATGGTTTGAGCAGTTGAGGAGACAGGGGTCACTTCAACCCTGACAGGGCTGTCAAGGATGCTATCGGCCAATGAAGCAATCTCTTTTGGCATGGTGGCAGAGAAGAAAAGGGTCTGCCTTTTTGTGGGAAGTTTGGCAATGACTTTTTTCACGTCATGAATAAATCCCATGTCAAGCATCCTGTCTGCCTCATCCAATACAAATATCTGGATGAAAGCCAAATTGATGAAGCCTTGCTGCATCAGGTCCAACAACCTTCCTGGTGTAGCCACGAGGATATCAGTGCCTTGGCGGAGGGCTGTGGTTTGGGGATGTTGTGAAACCCCACCAAAAATAACAAGGTGCTTGAGGTCGAGGTGGCGGCCATAAGCAGCAATGCTTTCCTCAATCTGAATGGCCAGTTCTCGGGTTGGGGTTAGGATCAGTGCCTTGATGCTGTTGTATTGTTTGCCTCCGGATTGTTTGGCTGCATGCAAGTGCTGAAGAATGGGGATAGAAAACGCTGCGGTTTTGCCGGTTCCAGTTTGGGCGCATCCCAAAAGATCGCGGCCAGATAAGGCAACGGGGATAGATTTTTCCTGAATGGGTGTGGGTGTTGTGTACCCTTCTGTATTGAGCGATCTCAAGATCGGCTCAATGAGGTTTAAGTCCTTGAATAACAAAATGTATGATTTAAAAGTGGACACCTGATCCTGTCAGATGCTATATAACCTGCCCTAAAATGACCTGATGAACTTTGACACGTAAGAATAACAGGGCTGTCGAGAGACTATATGAATGCTGCAAAGGTACATCAAAAGGGCGTCCCAACCAAAACAGGCTAAGGCATCAACCAGGTGGCATTGAATAGGCTGCCATTGTTATAGGTAAACCCAGCCCTTCGGTTGCCTTTGCTGTGGGTATAATACCACTCCATCCAATCGATGCAAGTTTCAACAACGACGAATCGTTGAAATCCTGATTCACTTTCTTCTATCGAATAATCAAAATCCGTCAATGCCTGATTGAGGCCAGTGGAAGGCTGTTCAAGTTCGGTTGATGGCGGCTGATCGGTCATGTAATACCGTCGGCTGTGGTGGCCCGTCTTGCTCCATTGTTCGCTGCAGAGTTCATCCATGTGATGGACGATGGCATGACCACTGAGGCGGATCTGGGTGCGAAGGGTCTGGTCATATACCAGCCAGCTGAGGTGTTCATTTCTGTTGATGTCTTCCATTTTCTTGCTCCTGCTGTCTGTATGCAAATAGATTTTTTTGGAACCAGCATCCACTCTTCTGAGCACTACAGTCCTCATGTACGCATGGTTGTCTTTTGCTGTGGAAATGACAGCCTGGTGCATGGCACTCTTCCGGTTGGTGGCGCCTTCTACCAGCATTTTCCAGCAAAGGCTTTCTACGAAAGGCAGGTCAATGATTTCTTCTGGCTCAACGGGTAACAACAAAGTGGCTGATTTAGATTATTGCTTACTGGTTTCTGGCATCTGAACAGCGATCATTTTTCCAGAAGACTTCATCACAATACCTGCCGCCTCTTTGATGTCTGCAGTAGACAATGCGTTGAAATATTTTTCAGCATTAAGGATACGATCAGCAGAGGTTTCTCCCCTGTTGATGGATTGCAATACAGAGAGCCAGTATTCATTTGTCTTTGCCTCTACTTTGTATTTTTCCAGCCAGGCTTTTTTAACCTTGTCTACATAGGATTGGGCAACGCCTACGTCTGCCATCTGCTTCAACTCATGGTTAAAGGCTGCAATGAGCGTATCCACTTTTGCCGGGCCACAGGGCAACTGAAGCACCAGCTGGAACCTGCCTGTAGGAATTTTGCTGTATTCAATATTGGCATTGCCTCCATAGATTCCCTGGATCTTCTCGCGCATCTCTTCTGTGATGATGATATTCATGGCATCTCCCAATCCGCTGAACTTCAAAGCAGTTGATTCACTGTACGGTATCTCACCGTGCAAAATTCCAATGACCAGGCTCCTGTCTTCCTTCCCTTTTTTGAACCTGAAATCATTTGTTCCTGTGAACAGTTTCACTTTGTTGTCAGTAAAGATAGATTTCCCTGTTGCAGGCAATCCTGCCACGTATTTTTCCAATAACGCAATCATTTCCTTTTCATCAAAACTGCCAACAATGACAATATTCATTCCACCTACATCGCCCAAGCGCTCTTTGTAAATGGCCATTGAGCGATCCAGATCAATCTTGTCAAAATTCTCAATTTTAGGCACGGCTGTTGGTGCCAGGGGATTGTTGTTGTACAAAACCTTGGTCAGGGTATCGATGAAGGCTACCTGTGGATTGGCCCCCAGCATGGCTACCTGGGCTTTGCCCCGCTGGATGACTGATTTATACAAGGCACTGTCTTTTCGGGGTTCCTTCACATAAAGGTTGAGCAACTGGAAAAGGGTTTCAATGTCTTTCTTGCTGCTGTTGCCTGAAAATCCCGCGGTATAATTGGCGATGGATGGCCTGAGCATGGCTGACTTTCCTGCCAGGGCTTTTCCCATGTCTGTTGGACTGAAAGCCCCTACACCCATGCTGGCAACCATGGAAACAGCATTTTCTGCACTGTACTTGTCTTTGAGGGAATAGTTGGACAGACCGCCATACCTGGTAGCAGAAAACAGGATCTGATCATTCTTAAAATCAGTAACCTTGAGTGAGACCTTTACCCCGTTGGAAAGCAACAATTCTGTTGTGCCAAGCAAGGCATTTTTCTTGCTGCTCACCAGCTTTCCTGCCTTGGGCATACTGGTAAGCAAATTGGTGGCAATCAATTTTTCCTCGTAAGGCTTGATGGAAGGGTCACTGGCCTTTGCATCGAGCATGGCCACGATGTTGTTTGTGGAAGGCAGTTTTGCCCCTGCTGCAGGGCCCATCACATAGGTAAACCTGTTCTTCTCATTTTTAAAGCGATCAGTGATGGCATTGACCTCAGCAAGTTTGATGGTAGGCAACAATTGCTTGATCATCTCAAACTCGGCATCTATTCCTGGAACAGCTTCTTTGTCTGTAAAATTCCTGATGTATTCGTCGGCAAATTGGCTTGATTCCGTTTTATCACGGTTGTTCCAACTCCTTTCATACGCAGTCAAGATGTTCTTTCTGGCTCTTTCAAGTTCAGGCTCAGTAAAGCCAAATCGCTTTACCCGCTCCAGTTCAACGAGGGTGGCCTCAATTCCTTTTTGCACATCGTTGGTTCCAGTGCTGCCCTCGATGCTGAAAGATTGATAATTTTTGGCAAAGCCACCAAAATTGGCGCCCGCATAAACAAAGGGAGGATTTTCTTTTTGGGTTAGTTCGCGGAGGCGATTGCCCAAAAGTGAGGTATATAAATTGTTCAACAACTCTTTTCTGTACTCACCAATCGTCTGAGGAGTTTGAGAAGGCATTGCAGGATAGTTGATGGAAAATTGGTAACCCGTGGCCTCTTTGTCTGTAACCACCATGGCCTTGTTTTCTGCGTAAGCAGGAACGCTGGCAAAATCACGTTTTTTGTTTGAAGCAGAACGGATGGATGAAAAATGTTTGCTGATGTATTTCATGGCATCGGCTTTTGAAATATCACCAACCACGATCACCGCCATCAAATCAGGCCTGTACCACTCTTGGTAAAAACGCCTGATGGCATCAGGATTAAATGTTTTGATGATGCTATCCATCCCGATAGGAAGGCGCTGTGCATATTTGGAACCCTTGAAAAGTTCAGGATAGATTTTCTTGAACATCCGCTCTTCCCCACTTTTGCCCATGCGGCTCTCTTCAAGGATGATGGCCCGTTCGCTGTTGATGTCTTCATCGAGGTATGTCACCTGATGTGCCCAATCTTCCAGTATCTGAAACCCTTTTTCAAGATTAGAAGGTTGGTCAGTTGGAATGGGCAGGATATAGACAGTTTCATCAAAGCTGGTATAGGCGTTCAGGTCGTTACCAAATTCTACTCCTATGCTTTGCAGGTAGGAAACAATATCATTCTTTTTGAAATTTTTTGTGCCATTAAAAGCCATATGCTCCGCCATGTGCGCCAAACCCTGTTGATCATCATCCTCCATGATCGAACCTACCTTGATGACCAGGCGCAATTCCACTTTCTTCTCTGGCTTTTTATTCTCCCTTATATAATAGGTAAGGCCGTTGTCTAGCTTTCCGGTGATTACTTTAGCATCAAAAGGAAGTTTTGATGAAGGATCAACCTGGGCAAAAATTGAAACGGAAAGAAAAAATGCTATGACAAAATTGATTGAAGCTAAATACTTTCTCATGGAGTAAAATTGATAATGCAAATATATAGATCAAAATCAGCATATTATGTTTCTTCTTTGGTGCATTCTACGGGCCCCAGTTCAAAGCCAAGAAAATTCAGCACCTGGTTGACCTTATCCATCCTCAGGGTCTTTTTACCCTGTTCCAACTCCCTGATAAAGCGCAGCCCAACATGAACGCGCATCGCCAATTCAGTTTGAGAAAGCTTGAGTTGTTTCCGTTTTTCCTTTACAAACTTACTTGTGTTCATGGTATACCTTTTCGGGTATGATTTTTGGTTTCATGGTGTTTTATACCCCTTCAGGTATAAATATTATTCAGGTTTTGGAGCATTGCATTGACAACAAATTAAATTATGCGTTCCGCTGTTTTTTTTAGCATTTATCACATACCATTTTAGTGTAATGTCACGTTACCTTTGCATGTTCACTGATGTATAAAGATCATGGGCAAAAACAATATCCATCATTTTTTAAAAATTGATTTTTCACTAAGACAGAATTAAACGATTATTTAGCAATTAGTTTTAACATCCAATCCCCCCCTAAAAAAAACAAACATGAAAACACTTTCAAAATTCGTGCTGATGGTTGTGGCCCTGATCGGGCTTTCAAACACTGCTTCATTTGCTACCGATTATTATGTAGATCCTTCATCTACTGCAACGACGGCCAATGGCACATTGGCTTTCCCATGGAAAACAATCGCACAGGTAAACAGTGGAACAACATTGTTGAATCCGGGTGACAATGTGTTTTTCAAACGGGGGCAATCTTTCTCCGGACGCTTGACGATATCAAGGTCTGGTTCGGCCTCAGCCCCAATTGTTTATTCCAACTATGGCACTGGAAATCTGCCAGAATTCAACAATGCCATCACTGACATCATCAACATCACCAACAAACAGTACGTTGTCATTGACGGAATCAAAATAGTTGACAATTCCATCAGTACGACCGACCATACGGTGCAAGCGAAAATCAGCTATGCCATCAACATAGAAAATTCACCCAATTGCAGCATCAAGAATTGTGATATTTCACTTGTAGGCGTTGGTATTGCAGTTATGGCAGGATCTGATAACACAACCATCACTGGAAACTACATGCACAACATGCGCATGGTAAGAAATACTCCCACTTCAGTGAATCCGGATGACGACTATGGGGCAAACCCCATGGTAATCGGCAGCTCAAACAACAATATTTCCAACAACCGGTTTGAGGAATGTTGGGCATTGAGTTATGACTATGGATATGATGGCGGTGCAGTTGAATTGTTTGGCGCAACC
>CANHSD010000120.1 GCA_947463105.1 Chitinophagaceae bacterium | reverse complement strand
CCCTCAATGGTGTATCGGTTGAGGGAGCGAAGCGTATCGGACCCCTTGGCAATGAGCCTTCCATTGATGGTTGTCGACCTGACCGAATATTCCGGCATGGCCAATTTCATGGCAGGGTCGCCCAGCATGGTGAACTTTCTTGCATTGATATAATCACCGGAGTTGACAACCGTAAAATTCTTTGAATCCATCAATGCGCTTCCGAGCCTGGGGTATTTACTGGCGTTGTCCCTTTTCAGGAGATATTTGAAAAAATGATTGTTGATGATGCGGTTGCTGGATGCAAAAACCAACCTTGTGGTCGTCATCAGGGCTATGGCACCATTGCTCCTGCCCACAAATAAATCCTCTCCAATTGAAAACTGTGACGGATCATCAAATGGGGCAAAATCACAGGTGGCAGTAATTAGCAGCGGAAGCCTTGTGGCATTTTCCCAGGAGCCCAGCATTTCCTTGTCCAAAATAGCTTCCTGGGCAAGCCTGCTGCTGCTTCCGTGTCCACTGTAGTTCCAAATGAGAGTGCCCTCATTGATGACGCTTGAAATGGTTGCATTTACCTCAGGGTAACGGCTGCCTCCGGCACCACTTTCCTGCTTAAATGCATCCAGGTATATTTTCTTCAGGTTCCAGACAGGTGATTCTTTTGCAATCAATGAAGCATGGTACTCTGCGTCATTCAGGTGAATGTTATAATCTTCATCATCTGCCACCAATGTGATGTCATTTCTCCAGGGCCCCAAAGAAGCCTTGCCATGGTACTGGATTATTTTATCGACGGCTTGCCTGGCCTGCAAAATTGTTCTTGCAGGAATTCGGCCAATGCCAAGATCCAGCAATGGTGCAGGGAGGTTCTGGTTGATGTCGTCATCGTCATCAAGGTATCCAAAATAGTCGTCTGTCACATAGCTGGTCAATGGGTCTAAAGATGACTCAGTTTGGTAGGATGGTACAAGGTTTTTCTTGACTGCAGTCTTTTCTTTGTATACATAGGATGCACTGCCAAAAAGCAACAAATATTTTGGTTTAGCAGCAGGATTAGTACCAGCCCGGTCGTACAACATTTTCATGAAATTGCGGATGGCCGTGGGGTCTGGGGTTCCGGATGAAAATTCATTATACAGCTGTTCAGGTTCTACTACAAAAGCGGTAAGGCCATCTTTTTGTGCATGGAAATCAGCCAGTCGTTTTGCTTCTGCTGCCATAGACTTGTCTGCCACAATGACCATGTTCGGTTGGCCAACCGCATGAAGATTTTGATTGGGGACTGCGCCAACCAAAACTGGAGCTTCAAGCTCAGCAGGATTGAAGGCAATGTATTCGTGCAGTTTGGATGTTTCGTTGGCAAAACGGAGTTCAGTGCCCGTTAGGCTTGTTTTCAATTTACCAGGAAGCAATGGATTGGAGACAACCCAAACAGCAAAGCCTGTTCCATTGCGAATGGAAAAACTGGCAGTGCCGGATGCAGCCACAGATTTCAGGTCCCTGAAGGCCAACTGCTTAAGGCCTTGTAGATCAAGCGTTCGCCTAAAATGGAGTTCAAACCAATTGAGCCAGGCTTCTGCACTGGCTGATCCACCAGTCAACCTATACCCTACTACAAGACCATTCCCAGTCAACTTGGCCTTCACTGATTTTCTGCTCATGTTGGCAGCAGGCTCCAATAAGGTTCCAACCAAAGGAGGGGTTGAATGCTCAAAGAGGGGCTGTCCATTCAGCAGCACCTGCATCCTGTTGGGTTGTTCAAAGCTTCTGCCAACCACTTCGCTGTGAAGGGTAAAATCAGTACCCACTATTGCACCTGAAAAATTTAGGTTGAAATCCCTTGAAGAAAGCTTCCCCGCTTGTGTTCCGAATGGTTCTCCATACCATTCTTTGCCACTTCTGAGGAAGTTGATGCTGTCTAACTCATGGCGGTAATGTTCAT
The DNA here is from genome assembly GCA_947463105.1 of Chitinophagaceae bacterium. GTDB lineage: Bacteria > Bacteroidota > Bacteroidia > Chitinophagales > Chitinophagaceae > Pollutibacter. The sequence goes on along the minus strand of CANHSD010000120.1, from coordinate 6,976 downwards.
CAAATTCAACAACTACTGTGCTGGGATTCAACACCACAGGTATTTCTGCGACACGCTTCCCCGGGGTGTTTCCAATATTGATATAATAAATGGATTGGTCGCTGTAAGGATTTTTCCGAAACCCAAATTCCCTTGTTGTCGGATTAACAATCCACTGGTCTGGTCCGGGAGCGTAAAATAAAAAAAAGTCATTCCCATCGAATACACCATCCCCCCCATCATTCATTTCAATGGCAACCTCAGGCAGGTCATCGGCAATTGCTGCTTGATTGGATTCGGGCAAAACGCCACCCCCCGTACCGAAAATCCTGATATTGACCGATGGAATAGCGCTTGTCAGGCCTGCATTCTTTAATAAAGAAGCCGAAACCTTGTAAACCCCCTGGTGGTCAACCGAGACCTTGGTCCACTGACCGGTGGATAGAACTGATGCTGCTGCGTATCGCCTTTGCCCTTCTGCAAAAAGGACCATCCCAAAAAGGGCAATCATGGTAAACCGTCTCTTCATAAAGGCATGTGAACAAATTTAGCATTTACTAAACATAATTATTGACGTAATCCATTGAATTGATTTAATTTAACACTTACATTTGTCATCATCTCCGCGGTAAACTGGGCAATAATTTCCCAAGTTACCCGTTAAGTGAATCGATAAAATAAAAAAGTGTACGGTATGAGAAACCTTTTGTACTTGTCTGCAGTTGTTGTCCTGTTCAGTGCCTGTAAGGGCGGTCTGCCATTTGCCAAGAAAAAATTTGATAAATCGGGCGTTACCGGTTGGAATTACAATGACAAAAATATGGGCGGCTTTTACAAGTCTGCAGTACAAGAACAAGGCACAGGCCCTGGTCTTGTTTTTGTACAAGGTGGTACATTTACCATGGGCGCTGCCGATGAGGATATTATGGGTGATTGGAACAATGTACCCAGAAGAGTAACCGTATCATCATTTTACATTGACAAAACAGAAGTGGCCAATATCCACTACAGGGAATACATAAACTGGATTGAAAGGACTTTTGATGATCCACAATTCGAAAAAGTGGTAACCGGCGCCAAACCCGATAGCCTTGTATGGAGAAGTGAATTGGCTGCCAATGAACCATTGATCGATTATTATTTCAGGCATCCTTCTTACAACAACTACCCTGTAGTGGGTGTATCCTGGAGACAGGCCAATGATTTTTGTATCTGGAGGGGAAGCAGGGTGAATGAGTTGTTGCTGGTTCAAAAAGGACTTGCCAACCCTAACCAGTTGAAAACCATTCAGGGACAAGGAGAAGAAAACTTTACAACAAAATCATACCTGCTTGGACTTTATTCAACACAGGCTGCCAAATCCAAGAAATCTCCTTTGATAGACGAGAATGGAAGGCCAAGGAGTTATGCAAAAATTGAAGACGGTATCCTCATGCCTGAATACCGCCTCCCAACAGAAGCGGAATGGGAATATGCTGCATTGGGTTATATCAACCAAAATCCAAATGTAAAAACCAAAGAAGGCAAGCGTGGCGAGGAATTGATCATGAACAAGCAAGTTTATTCATGGTCTCACAATGTAAATGGCATGCGAGACAACCGTTATGGTTCTTGGCAAGGTAAATACATGGCCAACTTCAAACGTGGGAATGGTGACTATATGGGTATTGCAGGTGGATTGAATGATAACTCTGCTATCCCTGGCCCAATTGATGCCTTCTACCCCAACGGATTTGGTCTTTATAACATGTCTGGTAACGTCAACGAGTGGGTTTCGGATATTTACAGGCCCATGTCTAGCAAGGATGTTGATGATTTCAATCCCTATCGTGGTAACGTTTTCACCAAAAATGAAAAAGATGCCAACGGCGAATTTCAGCGTGACAGCATCGGCAGGGTAAAAACTGTTGTGGTTACTGATGAAGAGGCCAAGACCAGAAGAAACTACCAAAAAGGAAATGTGATCAATTACCTGGATGGAGACTCCACCTCAATGGTAAACTACGGATATGGCATCACTACACTGATAAGCGACAAATCCAGGGTTTTCAAAGGCGGAAGCTGGGATGACAGGGCCTATTGGCTGAGCCCAGGCACACGCAGGCATCTTGAAGAAGATCAAGCTACTTCAACCATTGGTTTCAGGTGTGCGATGGACCGTTTCGGAAGCCAAGAAGGAAATGGTTTCAAGAATGGAAACCAGTTCAGCAACCGCAGGCAGAACACAAGAAAGAAATAAACAACCACCAAATTATAGAAGAGGCCCTCCCAGCGAGGGCTTTTTCATTTGCTGGAGGTCTGTAATCTTGTGTATCTTTGCAGCATGCAGATGGATCGCTTATATGCCCTTTACAAGCAGTATCCCAAGGTTCAAACGGATACACGTGCACTTGCTCCCAATGAATTGTTTTTTGCCTTAAAAGGCCCCAGTTTCAATGGCAATTTATTTGCAAAAAAGGCATTGGAAATGGGTGCAGCAGGGGTTGTTATCGACGAGCCCATTGGCATTGAAGGTGACACTGTTTTTCTGGTGCACAATGTACTGGAAACCCTTCAGGCCCTTGCCTTGCACCACCGCAGACAATTCAAGATTCCATTTATCGCCATCACAGGAAGCAATGGAAAAACAACCACCAAAGAATTGCTGCATGCTGTCTTGTCGAGCACATATACGACCTATACCACAAAAGGAAACCTCAACAACCACATAGGTGTTCCTTTGACCATCCTATCGATCAAGAATGATGCTGCCATGGCCATTATCGAGATGGGTGCGAACCATCAAAAAGAAATTGAAAGCTATTGTAAGATTGCACTGCCAACACACGGAATCATCAACAACTGCGGAAAGGCACACCTGGAAGGATTTGGCGGGGTTGAAGGCATCAGGAAAGGAAAAGGAGAACTGTTTGATTTTCTGGCCCTGTACAACGGCACTGCATTTATCAATGCAGGATTGGATTACCTGTTAAACATGTCTTCCGCCATCAAAAACAAGATTTTCTATGGTGAAAAAGGGCATTCATTCGAGGCCGCTGTATTCCAGAGTGAGCCATTGCTGGCCCTGGAAATCAAGAGTGAAAAATGGGGAACACAGAAAGTTTTTACCCAATTGGTGGGTGCATACAATCAACCCAACATAGAAGCTGCCATTTGTGTAGGCGATTATTTTGGCATCGCTTTTGAATCCATCAAACGTGCTATAGAAGCCTATGTGCCAGACAATGCAAGATCACAACTGGTCAAAAAAGACAGCAATACCATCATCCTGGATGCCTACAATGCCAACCCCAGCAGCATGCAGGCCGCCATTGAAAACTTCAGCCATCAACAGGCAGGAAACAAATACATGTTCCTTGGCGGAATGATGGAGCTTGGAGAGGAATCATTCGCTGAACATCAATCCCTCGTGGAGATGATCAACACAACTGGGATAAACAATGTAGTACTTGTCGGTGGCGATTTCGCCCATGTTGAACACAATTACACTTATCTGCCCGATGCCGCACAAACAGCGGAATGGATAAAGCAAAACCCTCCTTCCAACGCACTCATCCTGATCAAGGGTTCAAGGGGAATTAAAATGGAAAAATTGCTGGACTCCTTTTGATGGCGGACCAAAGTCAGATGATGGGCAGCAATGATAATATAATTTTGAAAAAATACTACCCATGAGCAGTTTTAAAACATCTTATCTGTACAGTGTATTGAACAACAAGTGCCCCCGGTGCAGAAAAGGCAACATATACACATCGTCGAATGCCTATAAATTGGGACAGATGACAACCATGAACGAGAAATGCCCTGTTTGCGGACAACCCACTGAAATTGAAGTAGGATTCTATTACGGTACCGCATACGTAAGCTATGCCTTAACAATAGCCTTTAGTGTTGCAACCTTTGTGGCTTGGTGGGTTTTGGTTGGGATGTCATTGGACGATAACAGGTTCTTCGGGTGGATGGGCACCAATGCCGTTTTGATGATCCTGATGCAGCCCCTTTTCATGCGCCTGTCAAGAAGTATATGGCTTTCCTGGTTTGTGGCCTATGACCCCAACAGCAAGGAAAGCGCTAAGGATTCCGCCAAATGATTTAACTTGTATATCTTAAAATAATCAATCAATAGGAACATGAAACAATTCATTTCGATGCTGTTGTTGTTGGTATCAGCCAACAGCTTTGCCCAAAAAGGGTTTACCATTTCAGGAGATGTCAGCAAGGTCAAAGACCCGATTGCAAAAGTTTACCTCAACTATTATGCCGATGGGAAATCCACCTTGGACAGTGCCGAAGTAAAAAACGGCAAGTTCAGTTTCACTGGTACATTGACTGACCCTGTGATGGGCAGTCTAAGGGCCAAATACCAGGAAGTACCTGGTGCAAAATCGATAAAAGCCATCTCCTACAACAGGGACATCAAACAGGTTTTCCTCGAGAATTCAAAGATTAAAATTGCCAGTGTAGACTCATTCGCCAATGCAACCATCAAGGGTTCAAAATCGCATACGGCCTATGTTTCATGGACTGACTTGACCAAAGAGGAAACTGCACAATCAGCTGCCCTCAACAAAGAATACAGTGAATATTACAAAAAGAAAGACCAGGCTGGCATGGACAAAATTGATGCCGCTTTCGATAAATTGACCGAGCAGAAAAATGTCAAAAACAAACAATACCTGAAAGACAATACGTCTTCTCCCATTGCCATGTTTGTTTTGAAGCAATATGCCGGTTATGATATCAATGCTGATGATGTTGAACCCATGTTCCTTGCGTTGCCCGAACAATTGAGGGCAAGCCCTGCAGGAAAAGATATGGCAGAAAAACTCGAGACGGCAAAGAAAACGGGCATTGGCAAAATGGCCATGGACTTCACACAAAATGATACCCTTGGCAACCCTGTTTCTCTATCTTCCTTCCGTGGAAAATATGTACTGATTGATTTCTGGGCCAGCTGGTGCGGACCTTGCCGCCAGGAGAACCCCAACGTGGTAAAAGCTTTCAATGCATACAACAGCAAAGGATTTACCGTGCTGGGTGTATCATTGGATCAGCCCACTGCCAAAGACAAGTGGATGAAGGCCATACACGATGACAAGCTCACCTGGACACAGGTTTCAGACCTGAAATACTGGAAAAATGATGTGGCGGTGCAATATGGCATCCAGGCCATCCCCCAGAATTTTCTGATCGATCCACAAGGAAAGATTGTAGGCAAAAACCTTCGTGGTGAGGCCTTGAACAAGAAATTGGCAGAGCTTTTCAAATAACATATTTTGACATTCTATGCGATCCCGGTTGCCTGGTGCAACTGGGATTTTTTTTTGCCTACCTACGCTCGGGTACAAATGGCCATATGACCCAGGACAGCAGAATTCTCCCATCTTTTTACGATATTTGCGAATCTAAAACAACCAATATGGGCAAATACAAAGCTGGTGTGCTATTCGGAGAAGACCTGAAAGCACTTTACCAAGACGCAAAAGACAATCAATTCGCCATGCCCGCAGTCAATACTACAGGCACAGATACCATCAATGCTACGCTTGAGGCTGCCGCTGCAGTGAACTCTCCCGTCATCATTCAGTTTTCAAATGGCGGTGCACAGTTTATCGCTGGAAAAGGCATGCCCAATGACAAATTGCAGGCCAATATTTCTGGTGCCATCTCAGGCGCCCTTCATATCCACAATGTGGCCAAATACTATGGCGTTCCCGTAGTGCTTCATACCGACCATGCTTCCAAAAAATGGCTGCCATGGATCAGTGGGTTGATCGATGCTGGTGAACAATACAATAAAGAAAAAGGACAGCCTCTGTTCAGCTCACACATGCTTGACCTTAGCGAAGAACCACTGGAAGAGAACATCTCCACATCGGTAGAATACTTCAAACGCATGGCTCCCCTTGGCATGGGCATTGAAATTGAATTGGGTGTTACTGGTGGTGAGGAAGATGGTGTTGACAATTCAGACGTTGAAAACGACAAGCTTTATACACAGCCACAACACGTTGCCCATGCGTATACCGAACTCGGCAAGGTAGGTGAACTGTTTACTGTTGCTGCGGCATTTGGCAATGTTCACGGAGTCTACAGCCCAGGCAATGTTCAGCTTCGTCCGGAGATCTTGAAAAATTCACAAGATTATATCCAAAAGACTTTCAATACCGGCGACAAGCCAGTATTCTTTGTATTCCATGGTGGAAGCGGTTCACCACAACACCAGATCAGGGAAGCCATTGGTTATGGTGCCATCAAAATGAACATTGATACCGATCTTCAGTGGGCTTTCTGGGAAGGTGTCTTGAACAACTACAAGAAAAACGAAGCTTATCTCCAGGCACAATTGGGGAATCCTGAAGGCGCTGAAAAGCCTAACAAGAAATACTACGATCCAAGGGTTTGGCTCCGCAAAGGAGAAGAAACCTTCATGGCAAGGTTGAAGGTGGCGTTTGAGGATTTGAATTGCATCAATAGGAATAGTTAAGCCTGCCAGCCAAAGGCTGGGGAGGTTGAGCTTGCCAACAAGAGGTTGAAGAGGTTGTCTTATCCTAAATAAGGTTGATAAAAATAAAAAAGCGCTGATACAGATCAGCGCTTTTTTTTATTGCTTACCGCCTTTGGTTATCGTCCCATCCAACCTCCATCAACGGTGAGGATTTCTCCATGCACGTAGCTGCTGGCTGCGGAAGCCAAATAGACAATGGCTCCTTTGAAATCTTCGGGTTCACCCCAGCGTTTGGCAGGAATCCGATCCAGAATGGATTTGCTGCGTTCAGGATCATTCCTGAGTGCTTCAGTATTGTCTGTTGCGATATAACCGGGTGCAATTCCATTGACATTTACACCTTTTGATGCCCATTCGTTTGCCAATGCTTTGACCAGGCTGGACAATGCCCCTTTGCTGGCGGCATAGCCAGGAACATTGATTCCTCCCTGGAAGGAGAGCAATGAACAAGTGAAAATTATTTTTCCTGATCCTCTTTCAATCATTTTT
>CANHSD010000119.1 GCA_947463105.1 Chitinophagaceae bacterium | reverse complement strand
CTAAGGAAAAATAACATGGATTGACATGTTATCAATACAGAATGGTGGGGAAGTAAATGAATGCAATTAAAAGGCAGATGAACCTTTAAATTCTGTGGTTGTTTGGCATCCTTCTTTGTTAACTCCAGAACGGGTTAACACTATAAAAAAAGTCAAGATTAGAATTTTTGTATCAAGTAAAAGTGACCTTTTTGTTAAATACTCAAGGTCAAGTTTAAATTTTTTTTCCCAGCTTAGGTTGTTTCTGCCGTTGACTTGCGCCCATCCCGTAATGCCTGGCAAAACGTCATGTCTTTTATGTTGCATGTCATCATACAACGAGAGATATTTCATCAACAGTGGTCTTGGACCCACTATGCTCATTTCACCTTTTAAAACATTGATGAGCTGAAGGACTTCATCCAATGAACATTTTCTGATGATATTACCCAAGGGTGTAATTCTTTCATGATCAGGAAGTAAGTTTCCTGAATAATCAAATTCATCCCGCATGGTTTTGAATTTGATGATCTTGAATGGCTTGCCTTTTAGTCCGGGCCTTTGTTGAAGAAAAAGAAAGCTGCCTTTGTTTTGAATTGACAGTAAACAACAAATCAAAACAATTAATGGAGAACAAATTGTTAATAGCAACAATGCTACTAAAAAATCTCCAAGCGGTTTAATGTAATACCCGTACATAGCTATTGTTTAGAAAAAACCATGTCAAAACATTCAAAAATTCTGTCAAAATCTTCATCAGTCAGACTTGAGCCGCTTGGCAAGCAGAGACCAATGTCAAATAATCTATCAGAGATTCCATTTAGATAACAAGGCATACCGCTGAAAACTGGCTGAAGGTGCATGGGCTTCCACAAGGACCTTACTTCAATTTGATTTTGCTCGAAAATCAACCGAATGGGCTCTATGTCAATCCCCTTGTTTTTAGCGGGATCAATTAAAATACAAGTAAGCCAACGATTTGAAAAGTAACCAGCAGGTTCAAGTTGAAATTCAATATTGAATCCTTTCTGGTTCCAGGCAGAAAAATAGTTGAAATATCGGTTGTAGTTGTCTCTTCTCGCGGCTATCCTTTCATTTAAAACAGACAGCTGTCCTAGTCCTATACCGGCTAGAACATTGCTCATTTTATAATTATATCCAATTTTGGAATGTTGATAAAATGGCCCAGGGTCTTTTGCCTGTGTAGCCAAATGTTTGGCTGAAAGAATGAAATCTTCATTGTTTGAAATCAATACACCACCGCTACTTGTTGTGATAATTTTATTTCCATTGAATGAAATAACACCTACGCTTCCAAAAGTTCCACACGGAATATTATTGATAGAAGATCCCAATGACTCAGCGGCATCTTCTATAACAGGAATGGAATACTTAGAGGCGACCGCTAAGATTTGTTCCATTTTAGCAGGCATGCCGTAAAGATTTACAACAACAACTGCTTTTATGTTTTTTCCGAGCGATAAACGATCTTGAATGGCTTTTTCCAAAAGCTCAGGATCCATGTTCCAAGTATCAGGCTCACTATCCACAAAGACTGGAGTTGCACCAAGATAAACAACTGGATTGGCTGATGCGGCAAACGTAAATGTCTGACATATTACTTCATCGCCGTTAGAAACGTTCAACAAATTCAACGCCAGATGCAAGGCGGCAGTTCCACTGTTCACAGCGGCAACGTAATTACCGTTGAACAGCAGGGATAATTCCTTTTCAAAAGCATCAACATTAGGACCTAAGGGAGCAATCCAATTTGTATCAAATGCTTCCTGAACAAATGAAAGTTCATTTCTACCCATGTGGGGCGGCGACAACCATATTCTCTTCTTCATTTGACCTCTCATTTATTCTTATAAATTTAGCAGGCACACCTGCCACAACAGAAAAATCTGGAACATCCTGAATCACAACTGAACCTGCTCCTATAACGCACCACTTTCCAATTTTAACACCTTGAATGATAAATGCACCAAGTCCTATGAATGACCCCTCCCCAACTTCTACACCTCCAGCAAGCGCAGAAGATGGTGCCACATGAACAAAATCTCCTATTTTACAATCATGATCAATGGTAGAACTTGTATTGATAATGCAATGCTTTCCAATTGTAGCGTTGGTATTGATACAAACCCCCGCCATGACAACTGAACCTTCTCCCAGAGAAGATCTTTTGGATATTGAAGCGCCAGGATGTTTAACAATACCATAGGTCCTGTCAAGCTCCAAAACCCTTCTCTTACGGGTTGCATTATCTCCAATCGTTATGATAAATTTTGAATGTTCATCAACAAGAGATTTATCTTCTTTGACAATCGCATACCCACAGAGTTCAGAAGATGTGCTGAAATGATCAACAAAGTTTGCAATTTGCCCACCAGAAAGTTCAATTGCCTCTGCAACTACCGCCCCATGCCCTCCTGCACCCATCAAAACAAAATTTGATTCTCCGTTGTTAGGCATATTTTTTATTTTTTTGTGATACTAAAAGCTCATTATATTCTGCCTCAAGCAGTCTCCAGATTGTCCTGTTACTATACTTTTTCTTTATGATCGCTAAACTGTTGTCTGCAAAGTATTTACGCAAATCAGGATTATTGCGCATGAAGAGCATTGCGTCAGTAAGCGCACCAGGATTTTTAACCGGAACCAACATTCCATTCAAGTTATTCTCTACAATTTCATTGCAACCATTGATATCTGATAAGATCATAGGACATTCCATTGCAGCGGCCTGCATCGGTACATTGGGGAAACCCTCCCTATAACTAGGAAAGACAAGAACATCAGCTGCTGCAAAGAATGGCCTTACGTCATCACAATAGCCCCAGGTAACGATGTTATTGTTATTGTTGATCGTCTTTAATAAAGATGGTTTAAGCCGATCTTTGTTTTCAAATGGTCCTACCAGCCAAAGCTGATCGTCAGGATGTTGTGTTTGAACATGCAAGAAAGCTTCAATCAGTTCTAAAATACCTTTATCCCCAACCAGTCTACCAACAAATAACCATACAAAGGCGTTACGCCCTGGCTTCGCAACCTTCCTTAATGCATGAATTTGTTCGACACTGACATTGGCACGGGAGTAATATTCAGAATCAATCCCATTTGAAGAACCATGCCCGATTAACTTCAGTTTTGATGGTTTGGGATCCAAGCCTTCAAAACGCATGAAATTCAAGAGATGTTGTGAATTGACATGTACTCTTGTTGAAAGAAAAATTGTCAATCGCTCAACTTGCTTCAACAGATTTTTTTTAAATCCTTTACTCTCCATCCAGGGAAGACCGGCAATGGTATGCAACTTAATTGGAACACCTGCCAAAGATGCTGCAAGCATACCCAATAATCCAGCTTTGGGAGTATGTGTGTGTATGATTGCTGGTTTCATCCTAAAGAAAAGAAACCATAGCCGCATCATTGAAATCAGATCCCTGACTGGCGTAATGTTTCTTGTCATCGAAATAGTTGTCAAGCCACAACCTTCGGATTCAATGACAGCATTTGTTTCAGGACCCGAAGATGATACCAAATGTACCCCAAAACCATTCTCCTGCATGTACCTCATTTGCCCCTTCAATAGTTTATGAAGAGACAGGGGCACTGTGGAAATTCGAATTAAGAGAGGATTTGGATTACCTTTCATGTCAAATTTTAATCAAATGATTCCTGAGTCCTTTCATGTTCATGCTTAACAGGCCATATTCTTTGCATAGGAAGGAATAGTGTTGCAGAATTGCTTTCAATTCACTCAAACACTCATTGGGATGATAGCCAAAATTGTGTGGATGCCACCAGAGATGGTAAAGCCCCCCGGTTTTCGCAGCCTTTGTCATCTCTGAAAAAATACGCTTCATTTTTAGCGTGTTCAAAATTCTGTTTTTGGTCCATGCTCTGTAAAGCCTGCTGGCAGGGATGCTGAGTGGACTTTTTGAAACATCTATTGAATCAAACGGAATGACAGATTTCTTGTTAATGGGAAACCATACGTCTCCCGTACGCATTATTTTAACCTTAAATGTATCTTTTTGGCTTGTATCCCAATACCACTTATCAGGATTGGTCCTTACAGATTTTATACCCAACTGATGACAAGCCTCCATATACTCACCGTTGAACTGGTTTCGTGGGAAAACCAATGATTCTATCGAAATTCCCTTTGATAATGCCAATTCCTTTGCTTTCCCAAGATCAGCTTTAAACTGTGATACCGTTTGGCCTTTCTCCTGACAGTAGTAATGACTGTAAGTATGGGTTGCAATTTCCATTCCTGGGGTTTGGGCAATCAACTCAACAAGGGCTGGTGCAAACAAATTGGATGAATTAATCTTTTCATGATTTAATTCAATCCAACCATAAGAATTGACATTTTGATTGTTATATGTTGGAGTCAATGCTGGTTTATTAATAGTCCACATTTCAAAGTCCTCATTGTAAATCATCCCCACAGTTGCCCAAGTAGCATGTATTCCATGATCAACAAACAGTTCCAACATTTGTGGAATAGCGTAACGTGTATTTTCAAAATAATTGTTGGCAGAATTGTCAACTTTCATTTTTTCAAAAACTCCCCATTGCAGTTCAAAATCCAGGGAGATACAAAATACTCCCTGTTTGTTGTCCGGCATCTTGACTATTTAAACTTGATCAAGAGTATTTCATCTCTCCTGTTCATCCACATCAAATTTTTATCGAAAATAGGTAGCATTCGCGTTTTGCCAAAATAGCTTGATTGTAGTCTCATACCAGAAATACCATAACTAGTAAGATAACTTTTGACTACCGATGCCCTTTTCTCGGATATTTTCCAATTTGCTTCATCATTCCCTTCAAAATCTGCATGACCTTCAATGACGCAACGGTAATCACTGTTCCTCCTGAGAAATTCAACTATTTTATTTAATAGTACATAACTGTTTTGTGTTAAACGTGCAGAATTTAAGTCAAAGAAAGTGTAGAACTGTACGGTATCTTTCAATGAAAAATCAGCTGTAGACATTGATGCATAGTATTCTTCAGGATTGTAAATGGGTTTCTTTGAAGAAGTCTTTAAAATATTAGGGCACCCCTGATTTTCTACAGGACCAGGCTGGTCAGGACATCCATCAACATTATCGCTAAGTCCATCACCATCCCTGTCACCAATCGGGCATCCTTCATTGGTAAGAAGACCGGGCTCATCAGGACATTTATCAACAGCATCCGTAACGCCATCTCCATCGCTGTCCCCAGCCGAAATTGCACCAGATTTGACGCCATTGTTTCTAAGATTGGCGATTGAGTCTGCAATTCTTTTCTTTTCCAATTGTTTTTGTTGTAAAGAATCGCTCTTTTGTAGTAGTGAATCTCTTCTCGCGCGTTCTTTTTGACTTATATATTTTCTGCTATCATTTTTAGGCTTCCCGTCTTTGTCTCTTTTGATAGGAGTATACAGAACCGACAATTCAAACCTTTTTGCTGTGTATGACTGATAAAGCTGAGTTGCTATTGGAATTTCGTAACTGATTCTCAAATTAACACCGCGCCCAGGGGATGCAGACAAATAAGGCATGGCAGTTTTGAATGAACGGGTATAGAGGCCATAGTTCATTGAGAATTTATTATCTGACATATCGGTTTTCATGAATTCAACCCCAGACCAATTGGCAACAAGGGTATACAAATCTATCCAATTGCTTCTCCAATACAAACCCTCAGACCAGAAAATATTATTAAAGACCAAAGCCCTTTTGGGTGCAACCTGAATATCCAATTTGCCATGGAAAACCATCCTCCCACGAAGTTTTGTTTCTTTGTCCGGGGTAATCACAGACATTTGAGGATGGGTAAAATGATATGCCCCTACACCAGCTTCAATTGTAATGTTTTCACCTGTGTATTTATAATTTACACCCAAATTCCAGTCCATGTATCCAGCTATATCTTTCCTCAAACCAGAGCTATCCATGTTTGTCCACCTGAAACCTCCGCCATTGATCTCCTTTTCATAGAAAGATCCCTTTTCACTTGCTGTGGCACTGGCAAATGCAAACTGGCTACCAAAACTCAAAATATGGCTTTCATCTTTAGAAAGCCTGATATGATAGGCGCCAGTAAGAGCAAAAAACTTAGCGGTGAGGGGAGATGGATTGATAGGATTTGTACTGCCATATTGATAAAAAGAAGCACCAATGCCAAAGGCTTTGCCTGTTTTATCATAATCCTTTGCAAATCGACCGTTTAAAAACGCATACTGATGGTTGACCTCGCTTTTTTTTGTCTTTTGATTGCTATAGCCCAATCCAGCTAAAAATTGGTCATCTGAAGCACCCACCAAGGAAGGGTTCATCATGGAAGGGAAAGACCATATCTGGGAAAGTCTGGCATCCTGCCCATTCAAATGAGAGATAAATGACAAAAAAGTTAGAATTATCAATAAGAAAAACCTCATGAAAGTATTTTTTTAAAATTAATTACAAAAAAACATAAACCTCCCTTTGTATGAAACTAAAATTGGAAATTAACTACAATTAGGTAGTTGGTTAGTCTCTCTTTGTTTGAAAGGAGTTACTGAAAGCGAGAATAATAAACAAAAGTGGAAATATTTGTGATTTTTGGCGAATAGCGATACCAAGATTACCTGAAATTTGAGCCAAAGAAATGGCGGCCAGCAAAAAAACAAAAAAAGCAATTTTATGGAATCCGGTTGAACCTGTCCAAAATTGGGGGAAATTAACCAGAAAAAGTAATGTCAGGAAAAGGATAAAAACATTCTCAAAAGATGAAATGATTCCCATTAATCCTGGTCCATCAACAAATAGAGGACGAAAAAGAAAGGTGAACAGCTTGAATCCCTGGCTGTAATTGGCAAGATCAAGGCCGGATTTACCCTTACCCAGTTCTTTTGCTCTATTTTCAATTTTTTTTGAATCAAAAATATTCAAAGATTCAGTGCCTGTATTTTCCAACACATTGTCAGAAATCAAAAAAACAGCAAAAAAAGAAAGTAGTACCAATGAATAGCGATAATACCATTTGATTCCTGAAATTGAGAAAAAAAGACTGGAACCAATTCCTACAAAAATAGCCAATAACATGTGAGACCTGACCATGTAAACAAAAATGGAACCAATTATCAAATGCATTAAGCGGGTATTGTATCTGCTTAACCCATAAAAAGTAAGACCAATTGCAAAAATCATCACACTTCCCTTTCCTAACGATGCAGACCAGAAATGACAATTGGGAAGGAGAAATAAAATCTCCAACAATGTCATCCCCCCAAAAACAATTGTAATCTTATTGATATTTTCTCTAGCTGCAAGATAAAAAAGGAGGATGCCCTCAAAACCCAAAAAAGCAAAGATAAACATGACTGAGTTGTAGGATAAACCCAAAATATTGCTGAGCGGATAACATAAGAACCTAATGAAAAAAGTACCCGTTTGAAACAACTCGCCCCAAGTTTTGGTCTGAACAGTTATTCGGTAATACTCACCAGAATCAGATCGGCTTACATAGGCATATAACAAATAAACAACTGTAAAAAAAAGATGTGCCCCGAAAAGAATATCGAAATAATGTTCATTTAAAGCCCCATTATTAAATTGAGGCCTTGATAACAGGTATTTTCGCTGAACCAGGTAAGAACCAATAATGAATATCAAAATAAGTACAATGTCCATCAGAAAAGTTCCATATCGCCTATTTGATATGCCATTTTTACATGTTTAAAAGAAGGTAAACCAACATTTATTTTTTTGGTGGTCAGAATTGGACCAAACGGCAAATTCATTGCAAAACCTGGCATCCAACTTTTAAACTGTGGTGCAAAACTAATCAAATTTGCTTTTTTTTCAATTGACCATTGTCGAACAAGAGATTTTATTTTTTTTCTATCTACTGGTATGTTACCCATGCAAATCAGTTCAGCTACCCTCAATTCAGTGATACCTTTTCTTTTGCGGGTGTACATGGCCAGAAATATTGTTGGGCTTGAATATACAAAATATTTGATAACAGGATTGTCAATGTAACGCCACTTGAGGTATGCTGGAGATTTAGGGGTAAAGAGATGATTGTCTGTCACTTGGAGGGCATTCCAGCGTTTGCAAAGATCGTCTAGGCAAGAAAAATCATGCAAAGCATGCTGGGAAGATGAAACAGATCTAAAAAAGGATGAAATTAAAGAGATTCCAATCGTCATTTTGCCAAGAGAAATCCAACCCAATTTAAGATAACCTGGTAGGCTTTTGCTGTTGGGAGAATTAAAAATAAAATCAATTCCCTCATTATGCGCACGGGCTACAATTTTCTGTGTTAAAATACTAAAAATACCTCTGCCCTGGTAATCAGGGTGAGTGACAGTATCTACAGCCCTTAAGCAATACTGAGCATCAACCCCCTCTTGCATACACCATCTCATCATGGCCCTTACTCCAATCAATTGACCATTGTTGTCAGAAACCAGTACCATGGATTCACCAAATGGGTTGTTGATGTGTTTCCAAACCCAATAATCAACAGTCTTGGGAGAAGAAGTTTCCCCCAATGATTTTTTTAGCAATGCAACAATTGCAGGTATATCTGCTTCAGTGCTTTTACGAATCAGCATAAGATGTATATAAGTTCTCCAACTGCTTGGTCATTTGATATATGCTAAAATGATGAACAACCCTATCTCTTGCGGCCTGACCCATGGAAACCCTGACGTCAGGATGGTCCAGTAAAAATTGAACTTTAGAAGTAAGGCCAGCCCATTGATCAACATCTACAATTGATCCATTGATACCATCATTCACCACCTCATTGATCCCTCCGGCATTGGTAGCAACAACAGCACATTCACAAGACATTGCCTCCAATAAGGCCAAGGGAAGACCTTCAAATTCAGAGGTCATCATGAAAACATCCATAGCTGAATACCAATCTACTGCATT
>CANHSD010000118.1 GCA_947463105.1 Chitinophagaceae bacterium | reverse complement strand
TCCTCCAATTGTTGTCCTTTGGCAGGAGAGTGACCGAAGACGGTTCTTCCTGTCATGATCAAATCAGGACGGGCATTGGCCAGACCCTCATCAATTACAAAATATTCCTGTTCCCATCCAAGGGTTGCAGTAACCTTGCCTACATTCTTGTCAAAGTAGTGGCATACATCTACTGCTGCCTTGTTCAGGGCGTCAATTGATTTCAACAAAGGGGCCTTGTAGTCAAGACATTCGCCGGTATATGAAACAAAGATGGTTGGTACACAAAGGGTCAAGCCTTGTCCGATGTTCATGATGAACGCCGGAGAAGTTGGGTCCCATGCGGTATAACCACGTGCCTCGAAAGTTGCACGGATACCACCACTTGGGAAAGAAGATGCATCCGGCTCCTGCTGAGTCAATGCATTGCCATCAAACTCTTCAATGGCAGAACCATCACCTTTGAGGGTAAAAAATGAATCGTGTTTCTCTGCAGAACTGCCAGTCAAAGGTTGAAACCAGTGTGTGTAATGGGTAACGCCTTTGCCTTGTGCCCATTGTCTCATGCCGGCAGCGACCTGTCCCGCTGCGCTCCTGTCAATTTTTTGTCCGGTTTTGATAGAGCTTATCAAACTTTTGTAAGCATCATCGCTCAGGAACTCCCTGGCAGTCTTTAAGGTAAAAACATTTTCACCAAAGATATCTGTGATCTTGGCTGGACTTTCAACGCTCACTTCCCCATTGACGGAAGTAAGGTTGTCAATTGCTTTGAAACGTAGTGATTGCATATTGTGTGGATTTTTGAAGACACAAAAATCACGAAAATCATCCGGATGAGCAATTATTTTCTCGATATTCATCAATTTAACACTGATTTTGTGCATAAATGCTGTATAAAATTGAGGAGATATCCCTTAACTACTTGATTTTATGAAGAATAGATATACATATAAAAATTCGTAATGTGTACTAAGTTGCAATATTTAAAAACAGTTTTAAACCTGCCCCTATCTCTTGGAGGTTTTTTTTACCTTCGCAATTCTTAATATAATCATGGAAACAACAGTAGAGACCGCCAAGCAGCTTGGACTGCTTCCCGAAGAATTTGAAAGCATTAAGCAGATTTTGGGTCGAACGCCCAATTTCAATGAATTGGCAGCCTATTCTGTGATGTGGAGTGAGCATTGCAGTTATAAAAATTCAATCAAATGGCTCAAAACCCTCCCCCGTGACGGCAGCAAACTGCTTGTCAAGGCCGGTGAGGAAAATGCAGGCCTTGCTGATATCGGAGATGGATACGGAGTAGTCTTCAAAATTGAATCGCATAATCATCCCTCTGCTATAGAACCTTTCCAAGGTGCGGCAACAGGTGTTGGCGGTATTCACCGTGATATTTTTACAATGGGAGCACGCCCGATTGCGGCACTCAACTCGCTTCGATTTGGTAATATCAATGATCCCAAGACCCGACATTTGCTTAAAGGAGTAGTTGAAGGAATTGGCCATTATGGCAATTGCTTTGGCGTTCCAACTGTTGGCGGTGAGGTGTATTTTGAAAACTGTTACCATACAAATCCATTGGTCAATGCCATGAGTGTGGGTATTGTAAAGGTGGGGCAAACCGTCAGCGCAACTGCTGAAGGTGAAGGAAATCCTGTCTTCATTGTAGGTTCTGCCACAGGAAAGGATGGTATCGGGGGTGCGTCTTTTGCATCAGCAGACATTACTGCGGAGAGCGCAAAGGATTTGCCATCTGTTCAGGTGGGTGATCCATTCCAGGAAAAGAAATTGCTGGAAGCCTGTCTTGAGCTCATTCCTACAGGCGCTTTGGTGGGTATGCAGGACATGGGTGCTGCAGGCATCATTTGTTCTACTGCTGAAACCAGTGCAAAAGGCGGTGTGGGCATGAGGATTGATCTTGATAAGGTGCCCAAACGCCAACAAAACATGATGGCATGGGAGCTCCTCTTGAGTGAAAGCCAGGAAAGGATGTTGATGGTGGTAACCAAAGGAAGGGAAAAAGAGGTACTGGATATATTTGAGAAATGGGATCTGCCTTGTTCTGAGATTGGTGAAGTTACTACAGACGGGATGCTGCGGTTTTTCATGAATGGCGAACTTGAAGCCGTCCTTCCCGCAGAAAGTCTGGTGCTGGGTGGCGGCGCTCCTGTCAATGACAGGCCATATACCACACCATCTTATTTTGAAAAAATTGCTGCATTTGATCCCACCTCAGTTCCTGTACCAACAGACCTGAAAAGTGTTGCACAGCAACTCGCTGTTATTCCCAATATTGCGAGTAAAAAATGGATTTATACCCAATACGATAGCATGGTTGGTACAGGAAATACCGCAACCAACAATCCCAGTGATGCGCCTGTTGTATTGGTAAAGGAAACAGGGAAGGCACTTGCTGTAACAACAGACTGCAACAGCAGATATGTATATTCCGATCCATACAAGGGAGCCATGATTGCAGTGGCAGAGGCAGCAAGAAATATTGTCTGCAGTGGAGGGGTTCCATTGGGTGTAACCAACTGCCTGAACTTCGGTAATCCATACGACCCTCAGGTTTATTTCCAGTTTGTGGAGGCCGTAAAGGGAATGGGCGAAGCCTGTAAAAAGTTTGATACTCCTGTTACAGGTGGGAATGTCAGTTTCTACAACCAGAATCCAGATGGTGCAGTTTATCCAACGCCAACCATTGGGATGGTAGGTGTGCTTGATTCCTATGAGAATAAAATGACATTGGGCTTCAGGGAAGAAGGTGATCAGATCTACCTGCTTGGTCAATCAAACAACGATATCAATTGTTCCGAATACTTGCACAAGATCTGCGGTGTAGAATATTCACCCGCACCACATTTTGATCTGGAAGAGGAGTTTGCAGTGCAACAGGCTGTGTTGAAATTGATTTCAGAAAAACTTATCCAATCTGCCCATGATATAAGCGAAGGTGGTCTTTTCATTACCCTCCTTGAAAGTGGCTTTGTTACTGGGTATGGATTTGAGGCTGTACAGGGAAATTCATCACTCAGGGCAGATGCATTTTGGTTCGGTGAATCGCAAAGCCGGGTAGTAGTATCGGTATCACCTTCCAAGCAACATGCTTTTGAAACAATGCTTGCTGCATCTGGAATCAAATCTGAGTTGTTGGGCAAGGTCAAAGGAAAGGATGTTGTGATCAATGGAGACAATTGGGGAGCCATTGCAGCATGGAAATCACCTTATGATGAGAAGATTGGTTCAATGATGGCGTAAAGAAGGGGGCTATCTCACTTCAAAAAGCACAAGGCTGGCTTTTTCGCCTTCTTTAAGTTGAATGGTGCAACCATATACAGGCCTGATGTACCCATAGTCAGTTTCCTCTATCTCTATTTTTACCCTCGTATCAGGCTGGCTGATCTGTACAAGTTCTCCAGAAACCACGATCGCAACAGTAGGACCTCTTCCTGAAAAAGAAAATGTCGGGTTCTGGCCATTGAGTTCAAGCCTGTAGCCAACACATTTATCTGACACAAAGATGGTGTCCAATGCCAAGGGTTTCCAGTTCGGAAGGTCTACGATGGCCCATTTTCCTAAAATTTCAACATCATAGGCATGAATCCGACCATCGGCGGGGGCAGCTACGCGATGGGTGGAAGGCCCATTGGAGAAGGATGAATACCATGACTGTCCCTTTTTTGATGTCGCTTTTGTCCAGCCCTGATTCAATACCTGATTGTCATACACCACATCGGTAAGAAATACAAATGCCGAAGGGGCAGCGTGCACATGAAACAAGCTGCTGTCACTATTTTCAATCTGGGCTTCGATCACCCTGAGGTATTTATTGTACAATACTGGATTGTGTCGGGGTTCCTGGAAAACTGGCACAATTTTTTGGCAAAAAGAAATATTTACCAGTAAAATTGATGTGACCAAAAAGTTAAGGATGCGTTTTTTCATGAGCCAAATTTATGGTATGTTTGTACGACCTTCAGATTTTTTTAAGCAATTTCTGCTGGTCCAAACATTATTCATTTCCGGGACCACAACCAGCCTGCGAGACTGATCAAAAAAGTTTAAATCGTATGACCAAGTACATTTTTGTAACCGGTGGGGTTACTTCCTCGTTAGGTAAGGGTATAGTTTCCGCCTCATTGGCCAAACTTCTCCAGGCAAGAGGCTTTAAGGTAACCATCCAAAAGTTTGACCCCTACATCAATGTCGATCCTGGAACCCTTAATCCTTATGAGCATGGAGAGTGCTATGTTACCGAGGATGGCGCTGAAACCGATCTTGACCTTGGTCATTACGAGCGTTTCCTCAACAGCTTCACCACACAAGCCAATAATGTTACCACTGGAAGGATCTACCAATCGGTGATCAACAAGGAGAGGGAAGGAGCTTACCTTGGAAAAACGGTGCAGGTTATTCCCCATATCACTGACGAAATCAAAAGACGCATGCAATTGTTGGCTGCTTCAGGATATGACATCATCATCACTGAAATCGGAGGAACAGTAGGCGATATTGAAAGTCTTCCATTTATTGAGGCCGTCAGGCAGTTGCAGTGGGAACTTCCAGAAGAGGATTGTCTGGTGGTACACCTTACACTTGTACCTTATCTGAAGGCGGCAAAAGAACTCAAGACCAAGCCTACCCAGCACAGCGTGAAAATGATGAGTGAAAATGGTGTGCATCCTGATATCATTGTATGCAGAACCGAACAGCCATTGTCCAAGGAATTAAAAGCAAAAATTGCCTTGTTCTGCAATGTCAAAACCGATGCTGTGATTGAAGCTGCAGATGCCAGAAGTATATATGAGGTTCCCTTGTTGATGCAGCAGGAACAGCTAGACATCATCTGTCTTAAAAAACTGAATATCACCTGGTATCCCGAGCCAGACCTCACCATTTGGAAAGGTTTCCTTGATAAACTATACAATCCCACATCTACCGTAACCATAGGATTGATTGGAAAGTATATCGAATTGCAAGATGCATACAAGTCAATTCTTGAAGCCTTTATTCATGCAGGTGCCATGAATGAATGCAAAGTGGAAGTTGTTGACGTACACAGTGAATTTATTACAACAGACAATGTTGACGAGAAGCTCCAGGGTTTGGATGGACTGTTGGTTGCTCCCGGCTTTGGGCACCGTGGTATTGATGGAAAAATATTGGCTGTAAAATATGCCCGAGAAAATGGCCTTCCATTTTTTGGTATCTGCCTCGGTATGCAAATGTCAGTCATTGAATTTGCCCGAAACCAGCTGGGATTGCCTCAGGCCCATTCAACTGAAATGGATCCAGCAACACCAGATCCGGTGATAGATCTCATGGAAGGGCAGAAGGCCATTACCAAAAAAGGGGGAACCATGCGTTTGGGTGCCTATCCCTGTAAAATCGAAAAAGATACCCTTGCTTACCAAATTTATGGTTCAGATCTGATTTCTGAACGCCACCGACATCGCTGGGAGTTCAACAACAAATACCTCGATGCCATGCAGGCTGCCGGGCTCAAGGCCAGCGGTCTGAATCCAGAAACCAACCTGGTGGAGATTGTGGAGATACCTGGTCATCCTTTCTTTATCGGTGTTCAGTACCATCCGGAGCTGAAAAGCACTGTTGAGAATCCACATCCCATTTTTGTTCATTTTGTCAAGGCTGCGAAGGTTTTTGCGGCAAAAAAAAATGTCAAAGACCCTGGCCCTTTGCAGGGAGATATGATCTGAAAAAACATTCGTTTACGGGTATCGGTTGGTGGGGTCTGATTACGATTCAGTTCATTACCTTTGCCCCTCAATCCTTCTACACATGAAATTTGAAAAGAACTCGGTCATTGGCATTGCATTGCTCGCCATCCTGTTCATTGCTTATTTTTATTTTACCCGCCAGGGCCAACTTGAACTCGAGGCCAAGCAAAAGCAAATCAGGGACTCCATTGCAGCGATTCAGCCTGTGGTGAAGGATACGGTTGCTTCTCTTGAAGCAAAGACAGATGCCACTGCCCCTACAGGAACACCTGGAACTTTTATCCAACAGGGTACCATTGCCGCTTCAACATCAGTGTTGGAAAATGACTTGGTCAAAATTACTTTCAGCAATCAAGGTGGTCGTCCAACCGCTGTAACGCTCAAGCAATACAAATCCATAGACAGCAGCAATGTTCAATTGGTGTCTGCCGGATTTAACAAGCTTTCTTACCTTATCAATACAGGTATCAACCAGACGTCTTCATCTGCGGATCTCTACTTCTCTCCATCACAAATCAGCACTGATGCAGATGGAACTTCAACCTTATCTTTTACCCTTTCTGACTCATCTGGAAAATCAATTGAACACCGCTATCGCCTTAAAAAAGGGCAGTACATGTTTGAATGGAACCTGGGGGTAAAAAGTGCAGACCGTTTGTTTACAAACAATACGATCAACATGCTCTGGCAAGTGCAGGCGGACCAACAGGAACGTGATATCCAGACCGAAAAGCGTGAAACACAACTGGGCTTATATGGGCAAGACGGGTTTGATTATTTTACCATGAGTGATGGGCTTGGAAAGAATTGGGACGATGGGCTTAAGTGGCTGGGCGTCAAGCAGAAGTTCTTCAACACAACCATCATAGCAGAAAATGGATTCAGTTATGTAGACATCAACTGCAAGATGCCTGATGATTCACTTAAAATTGTTGCACAGACCACGGCCAACCTGCGGACCACGTTCCCTGCATCAACTGATGTAAACCTTGGATACAGGTTTTATGTAGGCCCCAACGATTTTGCCATCCTCAAGGAATACAAGATGGACATGGAAGACATGGTGAATCTTGGTCAGGGTTTCTATGCCTTTGTTAAATACATCAACAGGTGGATTGTACTTCCTGTGTTTGATCTTTTTCAGCAATATGTAGGAAGCCTTGGTTTGGCCATTTTGTTGCTCACACTTTTCATTCGTTTGATGACTTCTCCCCTCGTCTATACTTCTTATGTGAGTGGCGCTAAAATGAAGGCGCTTCGTCCGGAGTTGGATGTACTAAAAGAAAAGTTGAAGGATGATCAACAGGCTTTCAGCATGGAGCAAATGAAGCTGTTCCGCACTGCAGGCGTCAATCCTTTGGGTGGATGTATTCCTGCCTTGCTTCAGATTCCCATTTTCTTTGCCTTGTATAGCTTCTTCAATTCAAACATCACTTTGCGTGGTGTACCCTTCTGGTGGTCTAAAGACCTTTCCTCTTATGATGCAGTGTTCAGCTGGGATTTTAATATCCCTGGTTTGGGTAGCCACCTCTCCTTGTTCACTATACTGGCAGTAGTGACAAGTTTACTGATCTCGTTGTACAGCATGAGCATGACCCCTGATCAGAACAATCCGGTCATGAAGTACATGCCCTATATTTTCCCGATCATGTTATTGGGTATATTCAACGGGCTTCCTTCAGCGCTTACCTGGTATTATACCGTATCAAATGTTATCACGTTGTTATTGCAGTTTGTGATCCAGAATTATATCATTGATCATGATAAGATTCTTGCAGAAATTCAATCCAACAAGAAAAAGCCAAGGGAGAAATCCAAATGGCAGGAACGCCTTGAGCAGATGCAGGCTACACAAAAAAAGGTCAATGATATGCAGCAAAAGGTAAAGAAAAAATAGTGACATGAAAAGATTCCTTCTTCCGATTTTCCTTTTTGCTGTTGCTCCGTCAATGGCACAAAAAAGGTTTTCAGAAGGAACCATTGTTTTCACGGTTTCAACCTTCGTTGACGGAATAAAGATTACAGATGATGCCAGTGCTGTTCAGATGACCAAAGGTGGTCATCTGAGATCGGAAATGAGCAGTTCAATCGGCAAAACCATTACCATCTTTGATGCAAGAGAGGGAAAGGGCGCCGTGATTCGGGAATTGGGGTCTCAGAAAATATTGATTCCCCTTAACCGGGAAAACTGGGCTGAAACCAATGCCAAGTTTCAAAATCTGGCCTATGCTTTCTCGGAAGACAGTATGGAATTGATTGGATTCAAATGCAGCAGGGCAGATGCTGTCCTGAAAGACAGTACTGTTGTTGGCATTTTCTTTACCAGGGAGATTTCAACAGAGAATCCTGAGGTTGACAGTCAGTTTGGTTCCCTGCCGGGGATGGTGCTTCAATTTTCATACACAAAAGGGAATACGATGGTGGTGTATACCGCTACCGCAATCAATTTCGACCCTGTACCAATACAAAAATTTGATCTACCAAGCAGTGGCTACAGAGTATTAAGCTATGAAGAAAGCAAAAAAGGAAGAAAATAATGGATCTCAGTGCTGTGGCTTCTGAGGTGTCTTGAAGCGCTGAAGGATGCCTCTGTTTTTGTAAGGAATCATGTAGGTGATGTTTCCTTTTTGGTAGGAAATTACCGAATTGAAAATATTCTCTTTACCCACTTTCTTAAAACCAAAAGACCTGTTTCCTGCGTAGGTGAAACCAGCATTAAGGTTGAGGGTGAGGTTCTTTTTCATGTTTGAAAAAGAGGCCTTAGAAGATTTTGATTTAATGATGATGCCATCAACAGCCAGTGCAGCATGTGACAATGCAATCACTGCAACAAGTGCAACTGATTTCTTGAAAACATGGATATATGAACTGTGTAAGTTTTTCATTATTAGTACAAATTTAACATAAATTCTCAGATATGCAAGTTTTCTTAGAAAATTTATCAAAAAGCAATCTCTTCAAAAAGAAATGCAAAGGGTAGCGGTATAATCCCGGCTATTCCTTAACTTACAATAACCACCTAAAAAATGACAGGAGAATCCAAATTACCCGATAATGATGACATCCAAGACCTCCTGAAGGCCTTTGAGCGTTTGTGCGCAGGCAGGGGCAATGGTTTCCTCTCGGAGGAGTCATTTGAGCGGATTATAGATCATTTTGACGACCAGCATACACTCGCAAAAGCGATGGAGGCCGCAGAAATGGGAAT
>CANHSD010000117.1 GCA_947463105.1 Chitinophagaceae bacterium | reverse complement strand
AGTTGTTCAGCAGGAAATTGAAATTTTGCCAATGCTGCTATCCCATCATAAGCAAGATCATCCTTGATCCATAGTTCTGCCTGGTCTTCGGGAAGAATCACGGGCATCCTCTTCTTCTTGTTGTGGATTTTTTCCATCACTGGATTGGCAGCTGTCGTTAGGATGGAGAAACTGTCCACCACCTCACCAGACTCCTGGTCAACCCAGGGATTATAGATGCCTGCCATAAAAAAATACTCCTGTCCCTTAACTGAAACATAATATGGATAGGCGGTATCTTTCCCCCCAAGGGGTGTAAAATGCCTCCATTCATAGAAACCTGATGAAAGGACAAGACATCTCCGTTTAAGCGCCGCTTCCTTGTAAGTGGGCTTATTCAAGACCTCTTCCCCGATGGCGTTGAGGGTATTGTGCGGAATATCCTTTCTGCCTGTTTTAGGGTTTAAACCACCCTTTCTGAAATGAAGCAATGACTCAACAGACCGTATATAGGAGGGGATAAACTCCCAATGCATCATCACGGGAACAAAATCATTGCCCCCGTCAATCGGTTTGAGCACAGGCCAAAAAGGGTAGTCAAACCCACTGGCATAGGGCTGATCAAGGTTCAATTGTAGGTCCTTGATTTTTTTTGCCTTGTTTTTTAACTTGATATGTTCAGCCCGATTTACGTCGATTCCGTTATGAAAACACATGCCCGCAAATTATGAAATGGTAGGCCCCGTGTCAAAATATTCTCAAAATCGCCCCATAAACCTTATTTTTGTTGCTCTCAAAAGACAATAATGGAATACAATACCAATCGAAGTCACCTTGTGATGAGGGAGTATGGTAGGCATGTGCAGCAGATGGTGGGGCATATTCTTTCAATCGAAGACAAGGAAAGAAGACTAAGAAATGCGCAGGCAGTCATTGAATTGATGGGCTTCATCAATCCGCAACTCAAGAATATCGAGGATTACAGGCACAAGCTCTGGGACCATCTTTTTTTAATTTCTGATTTCAAATTGGAGTTGGAAAGCCCGTATCCGATTCCTACACGGGAATCGCTGATGGCAAAGCCTGCACCATTGCCTTACCCTAAGAGGCATCCGAAATACTATCACCTTGGAAAACACCTTGAACTGGTGATTGCCAAGGCAATGGCTGAAGAAAACGAAGAAAAACGTTCTGGCTTCTCTCATATCATTGCCTACTACATGAAACTTGCCTACAATACCTGGCACAAGGAACTTATCCCTGATGAAAGCATCAGGAGTGAACTGAACTCCATCACAAAAGGACAGCTTGAATTTACCAGCACACCATTTGTAAGGGCTTACAGAGAGCAAGATGACAGGTTCCAAAAACGTGGAAAAGCTGGTGGATTCCAACAACGCAATCGCCCGAATGGTGGTGGAAATGCCGTTGGCGGAGGGAAAAACAGGCCTCCCCAGAAATTCGGGAAAAAGCGATTCAAGTAAAGGCCTAAAGTCATATTGACTTTCATGAAAGCTTTTGAAGATCCAGACACCATGCGTGAAACAGAACAACACAAGATCATCATCCTGACTGCACCATCGGGCGCAGGCAAAACAAGTATCAAGTCAAAACTTCTTGCGGTCATGGCCGACCAGCTCTCTTTCAGCGTCTCTGCCACCACCAGAAAGATGCGCGGTGGTGAGACCGATGGGGTTGATTACATTTTCATCTCAGAAGAACAATTCAAGGAAAAAATTGACAAGGACCAGTTTGTTGAATGGCAGATGGTATACCCTGGAATGTACTATGGTACTACCGTTGATGAAATGAAAAGAATCTGGAGCGAAGGCAAAACACCTTTGTTGGATATTGATGTAAAAGGTGCCCTGAATGTAAAAAAAATGTTTGGCGAACAGGTGCTGACAATCTTCATTGAGCCGCCATCTATCGAGATACTGCAAGAAAGACTGATGAGGAGGGGAACTGAATCTGATGAGCACATCAACACAAGGATCAGCAAGGCTAAAGAAGAAATGGAATACAGGAATAGCTTTGACAAGGTAATCATGAACGATGACCTTGAAAGAGCAACAAATGAGGTGAAGGAAATGATCGCCAAATTTCGTGGCTAACAATGAAGGAATGTACATTCCTAAATAAACACTATGGGTACTCTATTATTGTCTGGCATCTTGATTGCTTTCTTGCTGGCAGGTTTTTTTGCCGGAGTAGAAGTTGGCTTTGTGTCACTGAACAGGCTATCGATAGAGTTGCGCAAAAAACAGCGCTCCAAAAGCGCTTATACCCTTTCCGCCTACTTGGATGAGCCTGCCAAATTCATCAGTGCCATGATTGTGGGCATCATTATCTCCCTTGTTATCTATGGTCTTTTGGTGGATGAATTCCTTAGCCCTCTTTGGAAAACAACCGAGAGTTATCTTTCGCAAGATTTTGTACCCTATTTTCTGTACATCAGGATTCTGTTTGACCTGGTGGTTTCAACAGGGGCCTTCATGGTATACTTCTTTTTTTGTCGGGCCATTTTCAGGTCAAAGGCTGACACCTTGATGTTCTTTCTTGCGCCCCTGCTGCGTTTCTTTTACAATATTTTCTACCCCATCGCCAATTATTTCGTCTCCCTCTCTGAATGGATCCTGAAGAACCTGGTGAATGTTCACATCAGGAAAAACAAGAACAATTTCACAAGACTGGAACTGGAAAACTTCATCCAACAAAGGGATGAAAAGGAATTTGAAAGCCAGGAAATGAACAAGGAATTGTTTGAGGCAGCACTAACCTTACCCTATGTCAAGATTCGCCAATGCCTGGTGCCAAGAAAAGAAATCGAGGCCATCAGCGTAAATGAATCCATTGAAAAATTGAAAAACAGGTTCATCGATACCAACCTCAGCAAGTTGGTAGTCTATGAAAAAAACATAGACAATATTGTGGGTTATGTGCACCAGATCTCCTTGTTCAAAACCCCAGAGAACATCCGTTCAATCATGCTTCCCATCCCTGCAGTGCCAGAAACCATGACGGCCACCGACCTGATGAACCAGCTCATCAAGGAGCGGAAGAGCATGGCCTGGGTGGTGGACGAGTTTGGAGGAACTTCGGGCATCATCACCATGGAGGATCTGCTGGAAGAATTGTTTGGCGAAATCAAAGACGAATATGATGTTGAGGAACTGACAGAGCGAGAAGTGGGAGAGGATGAATATGAGTTCTCAGGAAGGCTTGAAATTGAGCCGCTCAATGAGAAATACAACCTTGATTTGGAGATGAATATATCAGAAACTGTTTCCGGATATATTATTCACCACAATGAATCCATCCCAAAACAAAAAGAGAAGATCATAATCGGTAAATTCGAATTTGAAATACTGGAAGTGACGGATACCAGAATCGAGCTTGTTAAAATGAAAAAAGCACTTTAATCAACGTGGGTGATATTCAATTTTTGTCTTCCATCAACACAGCACTGATCGGACACCTGCATCCGCTATTGGTTCACCTTCCTATTGGCATATTTTCATTCGCCTTTGTTATCAGCCTGTTCGGTGCTGAAAAAAGAAAACAATTTGATGCTGCATTGTCATCTGCCTTGTTGACTGGTGCTGCTTCTTCGCTCTTTGCCTGTATTGCAGGATATCTGCTCGCAGGGTCTGGCGAATACGATGTTGATCTGGTCCAAAAGCACCAATGGACGGGCATTGCAACCTGCACTTGGGGATTCTTGGCCTATTTCATTGCCCAATACAGGCGACTGCTGGTATGGATCACCTGTGCAGTGATGGCCGTTGCAGGGCACCTGGGTGGGACCCTGACCCACGGTGAAGATTATTTTTTCGGTCTTGTTGATGAAGAAACAACCAACATAGTTGAGGTGAAGGATTCAACAGTAAAAACGCCAACTGAAGCACCCACTACAGATTCAATCGCTGAAAAGGCTAGTGCCTCAAGAGAAATTTCTCTTTACCAAGACCAGGTGGTGGGGATTCTTCAAAACAAATGTTATTCCTGCCATTCAAAAATCAAAAAGAAAGGCGGATTAAGACTCGACTCAGAGGATTTCATCAAACAAGGTGGTAAGAATGGTGCTGTGTTGACAGCTGGCGATGCTGACAACAGCAAGCTTTACACCCACCTGGTCTTGCCTCTGGAGGATGAAGACCATATGCCCCCCAAGGGCAAAAAACAACTCAGTGCCAGCGAGATTGCCA
Organism: Chitinophagaceae bacterium; assembly: GCA_947463105.1. Classification (GTDB taxonomy): domain Bacteria; phylum Bacteroidota; class Bacteroidia; order Chitinophagales; family Chitinophagaceae; genus Pollutibacter. The sequence continues at coordinate 4,769 of CANHSD010000117.1, read as the reverse complement.
CCATTCATCGTTGGGTCAAGATGGCTGACCCCTTCGCCAAAACCACCATTATAACCACTTCTATCAAGACCACAGAAGAAGTAAACGCAGAGGAGCCTCCGCCTTCACCAACGGTTGAAAAAACTGCACCAGTTCTTCCAACAAAAACGATCAGCATTGCTGCAGCCAATCCTGGCAACATTGATGCAATCAAAAAATTGAATGTGGTTGTTACGCCCATACAATCAGGATCAAACGGGCTTTCACTGAATTTTGTGAACCTGAAAAATTTCAACAGCAAAATGTTGGATCAGGCGATTGGATTGAAAGAACAGGTAGTACAACTGAAGCTTACCAACCAGGCTGTGACCGATCTGGACCTGCAAAAGATAAAGCAGTTCAAGAACCTGCGCCAGCTTCAACTGGAAAAAACGAAGGTTACAGATGAAGGGATGGATCAATTAAAATCAATGCAGTCCCTCGAACAGCTGAACCTCTATGGTACAACTGTTTCAGACAAAGGATTGGAAAAACTTGCTGCCTGCACAAACCTCAAGACCCTGTTTTTGTGGAATACAAACGCAACAGCAGAGGGTATAGCAAAACTCAAACAGGCATTGCCAAACCTGACCATCGAAGCCGGTGGATTTGCCTTCAAAAAACCTGATTCAACAAAAAAATGATTTGATGCTCAAGTATATCATCCCATTGGTTCCCAGCCTGTTCATTCTTGCTCCAGAGCAAAATGATGTTCCGAAGCTGCCAGCAGAGGTAGCGGCTGAATACAGAAAGATCAACACACCAATGGACTACAACCAGCATGTGAAGCCCATCCTCTCTGATAAATGCTTTGCCTGCCATGGTCCTGACAAGGCAAAACAAAAAGCAGGCCTGCGCCTTGACCAGTCATCAGCAGCTTATGGGTTGCTGCCTGAGAGCCCGGGCAAGGTAGCCATCGCTCCTGGAAAGCTGGCAAAAAGTGAAGTATTTCACAGGATCATCTCTGCAGATCCTGAATACAAAATGCCCACACCGCAATCGCATCTTGACCTTTCTGCAAAGGAAAAGGCCTATTTGATCAAGTGGATTGAAGAGGGTGCGGTATACCAGCCCCACTGGGCTTTTGTGAAGCCAACCAAAAAACCCATCCCTTCAATTCCTGCATCATTGAATGGCACGAACCCTATTGATCATTTTGTTTTTTCCACACTGCTGCAGAACAATCTCCAGCCCTCAAAACAGGCTTCAAAGGAGTTGCTCCTGCGCAGGGTTACCATGGACCTTACCGGGCTTCCCCCTGCGTTGGAGGAAATTGATGCATTTGTACAAGACACTTCCCCCAATGCATATGAAAAGCAGGTGGATCGGCTGTTGCAGTCAAAACATTATGGCGAGAGAATGGCAGCCGAATGGCTGGACCTAGCCAGGTTTGCAGATACCCATGGCTATACCGTTGACCGGCAGCGCGACATGTCTCCCTACAGGGATTGGGTCATCAATGCCTTCAACATCAACATGCCTTACAATACGTTCATCCACCAACAATTGGCTGGAGACCTGTTGCCCAACCCAACACGTGACATGTTGATCGCCACTGCCTTCAACAGGAACCATCAACAGAACATGGAAGGCGGCATTGTTGAATTGGAATACCAGACAGAATATGTGATGGACCGCACCAATACCATGGGTGATGCCTTCATGGCCCTTTCTGTTGGATGCGCCCGTTGTCATGACCACAAGTATGATCCTGTTTCGCAGAAGAATTATTACGAGTTGTTCAGCTTTTTCAACAATGTGGCTGAAGCAGGACAAATTGCATGGAATGATGATTTGCCAACGCCTACCTTGTTGTTGCCTACTGAGCAGCAGGAGCAAGTCATCCGTACAATGAAAGGAAAGATTGATGAAGCAGAAAAGCAAACATCCCTACAAAAAGCCAATGCTGTTGAAGATTTCAACACTTGGATCGACAATGGATCCTTCCAAACACTTGCCAATGAAATCATCCCTCAAAAAGGCTTGAACGCTTTTTTTGAACTGGACGGAACCCTGGTCAACAAAATAGATACTGCACAGAAAGGGGAAATGAAACATGAAGCTGGTGCAGGAGGAGACAAACCTGTATTCAGCTCCGGACGGGGTGCACAAGTGATTGCGCTCAATGGAGATGTATACCTGGACCTCAGCCCCACCGGTGTTTTCAGCAGTGCAGAACCTTTCTCCATTGGGATGTGGGTTTGGATTCCCAAAGACATGAAAGAGGGCGTCATCTTCCATAAAAATGAAGGAGAGCGCTTGTACAATTTCAAAGGATTCCATGTTTACCTGAAAAACAATCGCCTTGAAATCCTGATGGCCCACAGCGCGCCATCCAATGCCATCATCAAGCTTTCTGAAGTGGAAGTACCCAGAGAAAAATGGATTCAACTCAGCCTGACTTATGATGGATCTTCAAAGGCCGCCGGTTTCAATCTTCACCAGAACGGAGAGCAGCTTCCCATGACGGTGGTCATCGATAAACTGTACAAGGATATCCTCTTCAACAGAAAAAAAGAACCGGGACTGCAAATTGGCGGATGGTGGCGTGGCGTGGGTTTCAAGGGAGGAAGGGTTGATGATGTGACAGTGTACAACAGGCTCTTAACACCTTTTGAGTTGGGGATACTGGCCAATAAAAACAGTTGGGCCCAGTTGAAAGGAAAAACAAAAGAACAGCTCAGCACAACAGAAAAGGAATTGTTGGCTGAGTATTATACCATGGCTGTCGCACCCTCTGTGCAAGCATCCCTGGATGAATTGAAAAAAATGCGAAGAACCCTCAATGATTCAGTGGCAAAGATCAAGCAGATCATGGTCATGGAAGAGATGGCAATACCCAAAAAGACAACCATCCTAAACCGTGGGCAATACGACCAGCCAGGGCCCCAGGTCTTCCCCAATACTCCTGCTGATATATTTCCCTTCCCTGCTTCCTATCCGAGGAACCGCTTGGGCCTGGCAAAATGGTTGACCAATGAAAACCATCCCCTCACCTCAAGGGTTGTGGTGAACAGGCTATGGCAGCAATTCTTTGGCATTGGCATCGTAAAAACCAGCGAAGATTTTGGCAACCAGGGTGCGCTTCCCAGCCATCCTGCCCTGCTGGACTGGCTTGCAGTGGAGCTGCAAGAATCTGGATGGGACCTGAAAAAAATGGTCAAACTCCTGGTCATGTCTTCTGCTTACAGGCAGGACTCTTATGCGTCTCCTGCACTCCGAGAACTGGATCCTGAGAACAGGCTTCTGGCCAGAGGCCCTGCCAACCGGCTTACTGCAGAGATGATGCGCGACAATGTGCTGACAGCCAGCGGGCTGATCAACAAAAAAATTGGAGGGCCCAGCATCAAACCATACCAACCCGCCGGATTATGGGAGATCAACAGCTCAACTTATGTGGCTGACAGCAATGATGCCGTGTACAGGAGAAGTCTTTATATCATTGCGAAAAGAACGGTCCCCAACCCGACCATGGCTACTTTTGATGCCTCAGAAAGAAGCTCTTGTTTGTCGCGCAGGCAGAAGACCAATACACCCCTTCAATCGCTGGTCCTGTTGAATGACCCTACCTATATTGAAGCATCAAAAGTATTGGGCGAGGCCATGAGCAAGGAAACGGACCAGGACATCGCCATCACAAAAACATACCGAAAACTTACAGGAAGATCCCCTGCTGCGAAAGAGTTGGAGATTCTGAAAGCTTTGTACAAACAGGAGTTGGACAAATTCAGGATGAACCCTGAAAAGACAAAAGGCTGGTTGTCTGCCGGGCTCTACAAAGTCAATGCCCAATCGGACAAACCACTGGTTGCCGCCAATGCAGTAGTGGCCAGCACGATCATGAATTCTGATGCTTCAATAACCAAACGATAAAGCAATGGGCCATCATCACGCAGAAAAAAGACTTGGTGCAGCAGACCTGAAGGGGCTTTATCAGAACATTGACCGAAGAAATTTTTTGAACAAGACCGCCATGGGCATGGGTGCCATTGCGCTTCAGCAGCTTATCACCCCATTGAGTGCTGTCGGTGCTACAATGGAAGACCAGATCATGTCTGCCTTACCCACCATTGCTCCGAAAGCAAAAAGGGTGGTATTTCTTTTCATGGCGGGAGGGCCTTCCCAATTTGAAACCTTTGACTACAAGCCCAAACTCCGTGATCTTTTTGGAACCGAACTGCCCGATTCCATCCGCAAAGGCCAAAGGTTGACGGGCATGAGTGCCAACCAATCTTCCCTTCCTGTGGTGCCCTCTTTGTACGACTTCAAACAACACGGCAAGAGTGGCACCTGGGTGAGCGAGCTCCTGCCTTATACCGCACAGGTAGTGGACGAACTTTGCCTGATCAGGTCGATGTATACCGAACAGATCAACCACGACCCTGCGATTACTTTTTTTCAGACGGGGCATCAATTACCTGGCAGGCCCTCGATTGGTTCCTGGCTGAGTTATGGCCTGGGATCTGAAAACAAGAACCTCCCGGCATTCATTGTGCTGATTTCCAAAAATGCATCCAAAGACCAGCCGCTCTATGCAAGGCTTTGGGGAAATGGTTTTCTCCCTTCCGAACACCAGGGTGTGCAATTCAGGTCTGGCAAGGACCCTGTGCTCTTCCTGAAGGATCCTGAGGGCTATGACGGCGCCGACAGGAAAGAGATGCTTGGCTACCTTCAACAGTTGAATGAAGTCCAAAATGAGGCCTGGAGCGACCCTGAGGTCAATGCCAGGATTACCCAATATGAAATGGCGT
>CANHSD010000116.1 GCA_947463105.1 Chitinophagaceae bacterium | reverse complement strand
TGATCAGGGCCATCAAGCGAAATGACAGCCAAGCAGATTTTCGCGCCTGGGGTGGAGACCTGATGCAAAAAGAGGGTGCAACCATTGTCAAACATTATCGGGACCTCGCATTCATGGGTTTTGCAGAGGTGATCAGCAACCTGCCTACCATTTTAGGCAACATGCGTTTTTGTAAAAGCGATATCCTGCAATATCAACCAGATCTTGTCATCTTCGTTGATTACCCGGGTTTCAATATTCCAATGGCAAAATTTGTCAAAGGAAAAAGATTCAAAACAGCTTATTATATCTCTCCCCAGGTATGGGCATGGAAAGAAAACAGGGTGAAGACATTGAGGAAAGTGGTAGACAAGATGATGGTCATTCTGCCATTTGAAAAAAACTTCTATCAGCGATGGGATTACCCAGTTGATTATGTTGGGCATCCGCTCATTGAGATCATTGAGGATTACCAAAAAAACAATGACCCCTCTACTACCAAAAACAACCTGGAAATCGAGGGAGTAAAAAAAATCATCGCCCTGCTTCCAGGCTCGAGAAAACAAGAGATCCTGAAAAAACTCCCTATCATGCTGGAAGCAGCTGCCAGGTTTCCACAGCATGTTTTTGTGGTAGGCCAGGCGCCGGGTATTGCAGACGATATGATTGTCCAATTCACCAGTGCATTTGAAAACATCAAAGTGCTGAAAGGTGATACCTATGGCCTGTTGTCCATTGCAGATGCAGCGCTGGTCACCTCAGGAACTGCAACGCTGGAAACAGCTTTATTCGGCGTACCCGAAGTGGTATGTTATCTCGGATCGCCCATTTCTTACGCCATTGCCAAAAGAATCATCAAAATAAAATACATCTCATTGGTTAACCTGATCATGGACAAGCAGGTTGTTACAGAGCTGATCCAACATGACCTCACTGCAGACAATATTGTAGTCGCACTTGAGCGGGTGCTGTCTGATACCATGGCCATACAACAGATGAGAGAGGACTACTTCCAACTCAACCAACTGTTGAAGGCAGGCGGCAAAGCGTCTGAAAAAGCCGCATCCATCATTGATGCAATGGTGAAATAGCACATCACCAGGCCTATTTTTTGACAAACAACTTGACGATCATGACAATGATGGCAAAAACAAATAACAAAAGGGAAAGCCGGTTGATGCCATGCATGTATTTGACCCATTGAGAGTTGGGTGTATTGGGATCTTTTTTCCGGAGATAGAGATAGGTAGCCAGTTGTTTGAGTACGCCCATATATTTGTTATTGATTCAAAACTATATTCTCTAACACGCAAATGGTGATTTTGTTAAAGGGAGAGCAAACTGCAACCGCGGATATCTGCATTGTCTATCCGCCCTAATATTTCAAACCCTCCATCACCGGTAAACCTGCCCAGATCATCGGTGGCAATGAACGCAATGCTGTCTTCATTGGCCAGGTCAATGATGTTGATGGCGCCAGTCTTCCCTGGGTTTTCATGTGCCTCCCACACCTCGAAAGGATCGTCGGGCGACCTCAACAAAACCTTCATGGTAGAGGAAGGCCTGAAAATACCTTCTCCTTTTGAATAGGCCTGGGATTGCAATTCGGTCATTCCATATTCGGCATGGATGGTTTCCACGCCAAGATTTGTTTTCAGAAACGCATGCAACTCTCCCCTGGTCAGTTCTTTTTTCCGGCCCTTCATCCCCCCTGTTTCCATCACAATTGTATGTTGAAGGTTCATTGGGTATTCTTCTGCAAAATCAAGCAGGGCATAGGTTACGCCCAACAGCACAACTGCTTGACACTGGCTTTCCAACTGAGAAAGCATTGCATGAAGCTTTTTAAAGTCATAAAGAAAAAACCCTCCCAGCGGATGTCGGCTCAGGTTGATCAAATGATCAGCCATGGCTACCAAAGAGGAATTCCCCCTTTCCAGGTAAGAAGGCAACAAGGCAAGAAAACAATAAGCGGAGGGGTCGCCATAGGCCTCCCTGAAATTGTTTTCAGCGTTGGAGAGGTAGGAAGAAATATGCTTGATATAATGTCTGCTGTTGACACTGCCAGTTGTGCCACTGCTCTCAAAAATGTATGTTTCTGTAAATTCTCCAGACTTAAGTTCATGCGACTTGAAAAATGAAATGGGAAGAAATGGAATCTCCCGCATGGTCTTAACCTTTGCTTTATCAACCTTCAAATGACCAAGGTATGCAGCATACACAGGGTTGTGGATGGCTTGCCGGCTGAAAACAGCCATGCTCAGGGCTGAAAAATCCTCGTTTACCCCAAGGGTTAAATGTTCTGTAAATTGAGCCTGTCCGAATAGGTTTTTCAACTTGAATCGGTTAATTTTGAAACACAACAAAGGTACATGACAAAACAGTTCATAGCGTTACTATTCGTGCTGTTTATGGTGGCTTGTGGAAAAGAGACGTTCCAGTCCAAGCCTTCATTGACCATCAAAAGCATCAGCTCCACACTCATTCCGCCCGGCAGTGATCTGTTGATCAACATGAGGCTAACTGATAAAGAAGGGGATTTTGTGGATACCATTTGGGTAAGAAAAACAACCACCCGTTGTGCACAAAGCAATTTTGTTGATTCGTTCCTATACCGCATCCCAGCCGAAACACCCAGAACAAGAAATTTTGATGGAGAGGTGTTGGTGACTTTTACCTATGCCATCGAGCTCCAGCCCAGGTGCAACAGGAATGACACAGCAACATTTAGCTTTTGGATGAAAGACAAAAAAGGCAACAAAAGCGATACAGCAAAAACACAGCCCATCATCCTCCGCAGATGACCGGCACTACAAAAAATTGATCCATCATGGCAAAAGCTACCAAAGGAAAATCCAAGAAAATACTGTCAGAAGCTTCCTATAAATTTCTCAGAAAATACATCAATACCCCATCCCCTACTGGCTTTGAGTCTGGAGGACAAAAACTCTGGATGGAGTACATCAAGCCGCATGTGGATGAGATTTTCACCGATGCTTATGGGTCTGTTGCAGGCATCATCAACCCTACCGAAAAGTTCAAGGTAGTAATTGAAGCACATGCTGATGAGATCAGCTGGTTCGTCAACTACATTTCTGATTCAGGGCTGATTTATGTGAAAAGAAATGGTGGCGTTGACCACCAGATAGCACCTGCCAAGCGCGTATTGATCCATGGGAAAAAAGGGGCTGTAAAAGCTGTTTTTGGATGGCCAGCCATTCATACCCGCATTGGTGGTGGCGAGCGAAAAGATCCACAGCCATCAGTTGAAAACCTTTTCCTTGACTGCGGAGCGAAAAATAAAAAAGAAGTTGAAGCACTGGGTATTCATATTGGAGCAGTAGCCACTTACGAAGAGGGCTATGATGAACTGGCGTATGATTATATCATCGGAAGGGCCCTGGACAACAGGGTTGGCGGGTTCATGATTGCAGAAGTGGCACGCTTGCTTAAAGAGAACAAAAAGAAACTCCCCTATGCCCTGTATGTGGTAAATGCAGTGCAGGAAGAAATTGGACTCAGGGGCGCAGAAATGATTGCGCGGAGAATAAAGCCTGATGTGGCCATCATTACTGATGTAACCCACGATACCACCACACCCATGATCAATAAAATCATTGAAGGTGATGTGGCCTGTGGCAAGGGACCATCACTGGCTTTCGGACCCGCTGTACACAACAAGTTGCTTTCACTGGTGGAAGATGTTGCTGAGAAAAAAGACATTCCTGTTCAAATGAGAACGGTTAGCCGCAGCACAGGAACGGATACGGATTCGTTTGCCTATGCCAACGACGGATGCCCATCCGTGTTGATTTCCATCCCATTGAGGTACATGCATACCACTGTTGAAATGATCCACAAGGATGATATTGAACAGACCATTCACCTCATGTATGAAACATTGTTGGCACTGACACCCAAAACCAAACTGAGTTATTTCTAATCCTCTGCGGGCTGAAGCTTGAAAGAAAAGCTGATTTGATGATGGGAAAGCGATGACTGGTAATGTGTTCGTGCGTAATACATTCTTAGCCTCTGTAAATGAAGGTTAAACCCATAACTGAATCCCGTAAGCCCACTGGCAATGTTTTGAATGCGCAACTCTCTTCTCCTTAAAACATTGTATCCACACGTAAGCACAATTTTCTCTCCCACCAGTATGTCTGTTCCAAAAACAAGATGACTGAAAATTTTTGTCCCCAAATTGGACTTGGGCTGGCTACCAAAATTGGCCTGATTAAACAAGGTATCGTTGTAAAGCAGATCAAACTGGTGCATCCGTTGACCAGTGATGGAAAAACGGATGGGGGCTTTCTCCAGTTGCTTGGTCACCCCCAGGACCAAATCAAACGGAAGATCTTCTTTGCCATTGCCATAGGATTTTAGCTGAACCCCCATGTTTTTGGCGGCAAAACCGAATTGGATCATGCGTTCCTCATCGTAATAATTCAAGCCCATATCCAACGCCAGGCCCTGGCTTGCATAGGCGCCATACCTTGAGTTGATCAACTTGATCGTTGACCCATAATACCAATTCTTGTTGTATTTCCTGGAAACGCTAACCCCAAGCAACTGGTCATATGCCCAAAAAGTTCCCAGCATGTTTCCTGAAGCATCCGTTTCTTGTTGTTCTCCATACCCAAGATGGGTGATGCCCAGTGCCACAGTGGTTGCCGCTTTTTTCAGGTGATAGGCTCCTACTGCATAAAGCCCCGTAATGGTGGGTGCCAATGAAGTAAAATTGGCTGAAACGGCGGAATGATGGTTTTTCCTTAACAGTGAGGGATTTTCACTGATCATGCCAAGATCGGCACCAAAATGGGATGCATTGCGTCCCCCCAAAGCCCCGGCCTGGGGTTGCAACTGAAGCCTCAAAAAATTGAACGCAGATGATCCACCCAGGGTCTGTGCAGTGCCACCTGCAAAGGCAAGCACCAATAAACCCATCAAAGTCAGCCGAAAAACCATGACCGAAATTAATCATCGGTTTCCACAAATGAAAATCCCCCATGAAAATGGGGGAAGTTCTTTAACCCTTAAAACAACCAACATAAAAGCATAATGCTCTTAATCGGGTATTTAACACATTTGATTTAAAAAATGTTTAGCCAATGTAAAAAAACTTATACAAGGGCCAGCTCCAGTACCTGTTGCATGGTCTTGACATAATGGAATTTCATCCCTTTGATGAATTCTGCATTGATTTCATTCACATCCTTCTCATTTTGCCAACAAAGGATGATCTCTTTCAAACCTGCCCTTTTCGCAGCCAGCACCTTTTCCTTGATACCTCCAACAGGCAAAACCTGCCCACGCAAGGTTATCTCCCCGGTCATGGCCAGGTATGGCTTTACCCTTCTGCCGGTGAAGGCCGATGCCAGGGCAGACATCATGGTAATTCCTGCACTCGGACCATCTTTGGGCACCGCACCTTCGGGAACATGGATGTGGATATTCTTCTTCTTGAACAGCTCAGGATCTATGCCATTTTTCTTGGCATTGGCATGCAAATAGGTGAAAGCAGTGTGGGCACTTTCTTTCATCACATTACCCAAATTTCCGGTGAGCTGCAAATCCCCCTTCCCATCGCTGATGGTCGATTCAATGAAGAGGATATCACCGCCAACATAAGTCCAGGCAAGGCCTACAGCTACACCTGGCATGTTCACTGTTTTGTATAGATCATTGCTGTATCGGGGCTTTCCGAGTATTCTGGTGATATCATTCAAGGTAAGGATAGACTTCATTTTACCCTTGATGGCAACATCCTTTGCCAGGCTTCTCATGATGCTGGCCAGCTGCCGGTCGAGCTCCCTTACGCCACTTTCCCGGGTAAAATTTTCAATGATATAGGTCATCACTGCTGTACTTACCTTGAGGTTGTATTCCTTTAGGCCATGCAACTCCTTTTGCTTGGGAAGCAGGTGGGTCTGTGCAATCTTTTCCTTCTCCTCTACCGCGTAACCAGAGAGATCAATAATTTCCAGCCTGTCCCGCAGTGCAGGCTGAATGCTCTGTATGTCGTTGGCGGTTGCAATAAACAAAACCTTGCTGAGATCGTATTCCAGCTCAAGGTAATTATCGTAGAAACTGTTGTTTTGCTCTGGATCCAATACTTCCAGCAAGGCTGATGAAGGATCTCCACGATGATCCTTGCCGACCTTGTCTATTTCATCAAGGATCATGACAGGATTGGAAGACTTTACTTTTCTGATGGACTGTAAAATTCTTCCGGGCATTGCACCGATATAAGTTTTACGGTGTCCCCTGATCTCACTTTCATCATGCAGGCCTCCCAAACTGAACCTGACATATTTTCTGCCGATAGCACTGGCAATGCTTTTGCCCAAAGATGTTTTTCCGATACCGGGAGGGCCCACAAAACACAGGATGGGGCTCTTCATGTCTCCCTTCAATTTGAGTACAGCCAGGTACTCAAGAATTCTTTCCTTGATTTTGTGCATACCATAATGATCCTTATCCAGCACTTTTTTAGCCTTTTTAAGGTCATAGCTGTCTTGGGTATAATCTTCCCAGGGCAGATCCAGCATGAGGTCTACATGATTGTAAACGGTAGAGTAATCAGGTGTGCTGGAGTGCATCCTTTCCAGCTTCTCAATTTCCTTTTGGAAAAGTTCTTTTGCAGCAGGAGTCCATTTTTTTAACTCTGCCTTTTTCTTCATCTCCTGAATCTCACGGTCATTTGAATCTCCGCCCAGCTCTTCTTTGATGCTTTTCAACTGTTGTTGAAGGAAATAATCCCTTTGCTGTTTGTCCAGTTCGGTCTTGGTTTTAGTGGTCACCTTGTTTTTCAACTCAACAAACTGCAATTCTTTCTGCAAGAGGTTCAGCAGCATTTCTGCCCTTTGCCGCATGTCGCTCAATTCCAGCAACTGTTGCTTTTCTGAGAGATCGCAATTCAGGTTGCTTCCCACAAAATGAATCAGGAAGGAAGGATTTTCAATATTCCTCAGTATGATGGAGGCCTCTGTTGGAATATTGGGAGAGAGCTGAATGATTTGGCCGGCCAGATCCTTTATGGAGGCAACGGACGCATCGAATGGCTGATCATCCTTGATTACCTCCTCTTCAATGACTGCAACTTCACCTTTGAAATAAGGATCTTCAGCGGTTACCTTGAGCAGGGAAAATCGTTTTTTACCCTGCAAAATGGCTGTAGTACCGCCATCCGGCATTTTGATGAGCTTGATGATCTTGGCCACGGTTCCAACAGTTACAAGATCTCCGATTCCCGGATCTTCAATGTTGCTGTCTTTTTGGGAGAGGACACCTACCAATTTGTCAGTCTTGTATGACTCTGCAATGGCCTTGATTGACTTATCCCTTCCAACGGTAATGGGTATGACAACACCTGGAAAAAGGACAGTATTCCTGAGCGGTAACAAAGGCAATTCCTTTGGAATCAGCGTATCGTCGGTACCATCCCCCTCATTTTCATTGAACGGTATGATGGGCATGAAGTCAACTTCATCCTCTTGTTGTAAAAAATTCATGTTCAGTTCCATGCTTGATCATTTAAGACAATATGACATATTACCCTCCCAAAAACCTGGTTTATGTAGGTAAAGGGTATATATCTCAACTTTGATGCCAACAAAAAATCCCGGCCAAAGACCGGGTTCTGTCTGCGTTGTACTTTTTTGTTAGAATGCCAGGGAAACGCCGAATTGAAAGGACTTGCTTTTCCACTTGTCTTGGTCGCTAAGATCATTGATATTATTCAACCCAGCGAGATAACGTCCATAAAACTTCAACTTAAACATGTTGAATTGAACCCCGCCGACCATTGAAAGATCTCCGTTTTTGAAGGCATTTCCTGCATTGGCAGTTGCCGTTTGGGTTTTGTCTACCAGGATGCCAAATTGCGGACCAGCCTGAAGTGTTATCAATTTTGTGGGTCTTATGTTCAAGAGTAAAGGAATGGACAAATATGTCAGCTCTATGCTGTTGAGCGAACCCAAAGATGGTTGATAAAGGGATGAAATTGTTGTGGCCCTTGTAAGGTTGGTTTGGCTCCACAACGCTTCAGGCTGTATGCCAAGATATTTAGAGAACATGATCTCAGAAAAAACGCCGGCATGGTAAGCATAGTTGAATCCATCCTTGAATTGAAGCCCAGTTACATCAGTGATGTTGGAACCCAGCTTAACCCCAATTTTAAATCCTTGTGCGTTTACCCCAGCAGTCAAGATACCCACAAACAGGATCAAGATAATTTTTTTCATGCGATCAATTTTGTTGATGAAAGAATTTATAAGCCTGAAAGTAATCCGAAGCAGTGGCAAATCCAATCTAAAGATTATAAATAAATACTAAAATGTCAATCCTGTGCTCAAATTGAATATATGAGCAGTTTTATTGGACATGCTGCTGTTAAAATAATAGGCTAAAAAATACCCAGCAGAAATGGAGAACGCTTTTCGGTACCATGAAAAACTGGTTGAAAAGGCGGCAGTTTGCAGTGTGAAACTCGAAATATCGGTTTTGGAAACATTGTACCGTTTTCTGATTCTTTCAAGCTCAAGCTCTCTTGTTCTTGTTCCCACAACCGTCGTAGACCTTGAAACAGTCGAATAGCTTTGCATTCCTCCGATCAAGCTGAGCTGTGGTGCAATCAACAGCATGTCATTATCACCAAGTACTTCACTGAATGAGAATGCATGTGAAATGGATGCACTGACAGACAGGTCATTGAGCATTACATTTGAAGTATCGTTTATCCAATAATAATTTCCATTGAATTTTAGGGGAATGGTAGACACGTCTTCGTACTGTCCTTCAGCCCAACCCAATGCCAGGGCGGGCCTTAGCCATGATTTTCTGTGCTGGACATAGGCATAGACCTCATGGTCATAAGGCGTTACAGCTGTACTCAGTTGCTCATCCTTGTTGTAGTAGGTATAAGAAATGCCATACATGGATTTTTCCCCAATATGATCATAGGATGGGCTGAGGGCCATTTGGTAAAGCGATGGGGTTCCATCAATGCCCCTCACGTATCCTGTAGCAGACAATCCCAATCCTGACTTGTG
>CANHSD010000115.1 GCA_947463105.1 Chitinophagaceae bacterium | reverse complement strand
TGGCGAAGCAGAAGTTTTTACAGAAGCATTGAATGATATTCTCTTCATTCTGCTGATGTTCTTTTTGATTGTGGCAACCCTGGCCAACCCCAATGTAATCAAACTTTCCCAGCCCAAATCACAGGGTGATATCAAAGCGAAGCAAACCGTGGTGGTGTCCATTGATGCAAACAAGCAGTTCTATGTGGGCACAACACCCGTAAGTTTGGATTCCTTGAAGGCCGCATTGATGCCCATCATATCAAAAGAAAAGACTGAAGTGCCAACAATAGTAATCAATGCTGACAAGACGGTTGAGATTGATCTTGTGGTAAGTGTAATGCGTGTTGCAAAAGAGATGGGGGCAAAAACTGTGCTCTCTACTGAAAAGCAATAAATCAAAGGGAAGCACCTGGTCGTCTTCCCAAAACGATTCTTTCTTTTTCCTGAAAATCTTTTCTTACTGCGATATTTTCAAATCCATTTTCCTCCAGCAGGGCTGCTACTTCCTGAGCGAACAATTCATGTGTTTCGAAAAATAGCATTCCACCCCTGAGCAAATGGTGGTCAGAAAATGCGATGATGGCCTTGTAGAACTGGAGCGGGTCCTCATCCGTAACAAAAAGCGCCTCATGGGGTTCATGATCAAGCACACGATCATCCATATCCTGTTTATCTTCAACGGGAATATAGGGTGGATTGCTGATGATGAGGTCAAAAGCAGGCAGATGATCAGTTTTGGCTTCTTTCAGGATGTCAGACGCAACAAAACGGATTGAAGTGTCTAGCAGCACCGCATTTGTTTTTGCTATGGCAAGGGCTCCATTGCTTTTGTCCACAGCCCACACATCCCAATTGGGAAAATATTTTTTCAGCGCAATGGCGATGCACCCACTGCCCGTTCCAATATCAACCATTTTAAACAGATGGTCTTTTTCGGGTAGAATCTCGGCATACATTTTTTTGACTTCCATCACCAATTCTTCCGTTTCAGGCCTTGGTATCAAAACATGTTCGTCTACCTGAAACCGCATATCACAGAACCATGCATGTCCGAGTACATATTGTGTTGGTCTGCCATGCAAGAGCTCTCTCTTGCAGTGGGTATACCGTTCCAGTTGTGGTTCGCTGAGCAATGCATCATGGTGGATGATCCGTCGAGACCTGTCCCATCCAGTGATGTCTTCCATGATAAGGTCGGCAATATTGGACGCCTCCCTGTTTGCATAAAGGGGCTGAATGGATTGCTGCAATTGATGGTATGCTTCTTTGATGCGCACGTTCCAAAAGTAAAACAATTAACTTTGCTGATGCAATCCTTTGGGATCCTATCAGTTGAAAAGTGATAAATCCTTTTTTTGGACTGTTCTTGTCACGCCTTACACCATCCAATGGAACTCGATCCCAATTATTTTCAAACCATAGAACAGCACGCTTCAGCAGAATTTTCTGATAGGGGGAGCAAGTTTGTTGGGATGGCATACCCTATTTCATCCATTGAGGAATTCAAAGCGGTATTGAATGATGTAAAAAAAGATCATCCCAAAGCCTCTCACCATTGCTTTGCCTATAGGATTGGTGCTGATGGTATGACGTATAGGGTAACCGATGCAGGAGAGCCTGCAGGAACAGCGGGAAGGCCGATTTTGGGTCAGATTGACAGCAAAGGATTGACCAATACCTGCGTGATTGTGGTGCGTTATTTTGGCGGAACCTTGCTGGGTGTACCAGGTCTGATCAATGCATACAAGAGCGCAGCTTCCATGGCTTTGCAGTTGACGCCACTCATCAGAAAATCCGTTGAAATAGCCTGTGAAATCCAATTTGATTATACGGTGACCAATGATGTACTAAAGGCGCTGCGGAGATTCAATTGCAGCATCCTCAGGCAGGAGATGCAGCTGTTCTGTCTGTATGAGATTGGAATTCCTAAAATCCATGAAAATGAATGCAAAAGAATGTTGGAAGATGTGCCTGGATTGGCATTAAAAAAGAAAAGCGGTTCATTGTGATGAACCGCTTCCTGTATTTTCTTTCCAACTTTATTTTGTTACATTCATTTCTTCGTCAACCAAAACACGTCCACAGTTTTCACAAACAATGATTTTTTTGTGCTGGCGGATCTCGCTCTGGCGCTGAGGAGGAATGGCGTTGAAGCAACCGCCACAGGCATCACGCACCACGGGAACTACGGCAAGTCCGTTGCGGAAATTTTTCCTGATCCTGTCAAATGAGGTGAGGAGGCGTGGGTCTACCGCAGCACGGGCCTTTTCAGAGATGGCCCTGCATTCTTTTTCCTCTTTCTCTGTTTCAGCAATGATTTTATCCAACTCACCCTTTTTTACTTTAAGGTTTCCTTCTTTTGTTGCAATATTCTTCTTTGCTGCATCAAGGATTCTTGCCTTGTCAGTGATTTCCTCGTTTGCATCCTTGATATGACGCTCTGCCAATTTCATATCGAGTGTTTGGTTCTCGATTTCTTTGTTGATGGCTTCGTATTCGCGGTTGTTTTTTACGTTATCACTTTGCTTCTCATATTTTTTGAGGAGCTCTTGTGAATTTGTAATCAACTCTTTCTTTTGCTCGATGAACTCATTTATGCCATTGATCTCTTCTTCAATTCTTGTTTCCCTTGCATGCAATCCCTGGATTTCATCTTCAAGGTCACGGACCTCAATGGGAAGTTCACCTTTTAAGATTGCAATTTCATCCAGTTTGCTTTCAACCTTTTGAAGATTGAGCAGGGAAGCAAGCTTTTCTTCTACTGAATATTCTTTTACAGTTGCCATAATGAGTTATAAAAAATAGTTGACAGGATTGGTATATCTACCGGTTTTTAGGACGGCAAAGGTAGGGAATTTTTCTTTTATCACCCTTTCCAGAAGATCTGATGTGTATTGCTCACTCTCAAAATGCCCAATATCGGCCAAAAGCATCCGCCCTGCCGGAAGAAAAAAATCATGATAACCCAGGTCTCCTGTAAAATACAGATCAGACTTCATCCCTAATGCATTGGATATCAACGATTTGCCAGATCCGCCGCAGAGGGCAATGGTTTTGATTGTTTTTCCTGTAAATGGGCTATGCCTGATGGTGCCCGTCTTGAAGATGGATTTGAGCATGGACAAAACATCTTTTTCGGCCACAGGTTCGGGGAGTGTACCGATGGCCCCTGCACCCAATTCATGGAAATGGTTTTCTAAAGGAACAATATTGTATGCAACAGTTTCGTAGGGATGTGCGGAATTCAGTGCCATCAGCACCTGGTTTTGCAGATGAACCGGAAAAATGAATTCGAGCTTTTGCTCATGTTCAAGATGCCTCAGGCCTTTTTCTCCAATAAAAGGGTTAGCTCCTTCCAATGCTTTGAAAGTACCCTCTCCCTGACTACTGAAACTGCATTCATTGTAAAGCCCAATTGCGCCTGCGCCGGCTTCAAAAATGGCATTTTTTACCAGTTCTGCATGGGCTGAAGGCACATAGGTATTCAGTTGAAGGTGTGTGCCAGTCTTTGGGGAGAGCACCTGCAGATTCCTTAGTCCCATTCTTGCTGCAATTTCTCCATTCACGCCCCAAATCACATTGTCGAGGTTGGTATGAATGGCGTAGATGGCAATTTCATGCTGGATACAGCGCAAGAGCATCCTGGTGACCGGATCTTTGGCATCGATTTTTTTGAGTCCCTTGAATATGGGGGGATGGTGCACAATGATCAGGTTGAATCCATGGCCAATGGCTTCATCGACCACTTCCTCCGTGAGGTCAAGTGCCACAATTGACCCTCGCGCAACAGTGGAGGAATTACCGCATACCAGTCCGCAATTGTCATACTCCTCTTGTAAATGAAGCGGGGCTATTGTTTCCAAAAAGTTAATTATGTCAGCAATAGGGTGCATTTATTTCCTTTTGTTCAGGAATTGAAATTACTTTACTTTCTGAAGAGCAAACCACTGAAACATAGAATTTTATACTTTTTGGCGATTTTTCTTTCAGGGCCTGTGTTTTCCCAAAAAATTGTACACGACTGGGAGAATTACGTGGTTTCCTTGAATGGCAAGCCGGTATCCATCAATGTAGACCTTGGACTGGCATCGATTGCACCGGTCTTGGAAGATTCTTTTGTCATTATCCTCAGGGTAAAAATGAACCAGCTGGATGCCAGGGGCATGCCCACCGATGCAGAAGCTGAAGAATTGTTGAAGATGGAAGAGGCTCTTGTAACAATGCTGGCCAGACAATCTGGCGCTACCTTGGCCGGGCGCTTCACGCAACGCGGCATTCGGGAGTTTTATTTTTATGCTCCTGATACCCTAGGGTTTCGCAGGGGGGTAAACCAATCCATGCAACCTTTTTCAGGACATGAATGGCTGAGCCAGGCCAAGAAAGACCCCAAATGGGAGAATTATTTCAGTGTATTGTACCCAGGGAAACTGGATAAATTCAGGATTGAGAGCCGGAGAAACCTGGCAGAGTTGTCAAAGGCTGGTCTGATAAGACAGGGCCCCTTGCTGGTGGATTATTTTTTTGATTTTCCGGAGCTTGAGTCGATGAAAAAATTTCTTTCTTCTCCAGGACTGACGGGATTTGAAATCATTTCCTTTCCCAACAATTCCAGTGGGGTTAAACAACCTTATGGATTAATTTTAAGAAACAAGGTCGAGCCTGATTATCCCTGGATTGAAAGCCATTTGGTCCCCTTGTACACCACCGCAGCAAAAAACAGCGGTGTTTTTCTGGGATGGCAGAGGGTACTTAAATAGTTCAATAATTGTATTTTTTCTCGAATCATCGTGCAATATAGTAGTAGGATAATCGTTCTATGGTTACATAAAACTGCCAATACGTATGAATGGTCACAATAAATCTTTCCTGACCTTGTTCATTGCATCAATTGTGCTAACATTTGCATCATGTGATAAGGTTAAGCAGGTGCAGGAAACTGTTGCCGAAGACCTGATTGTTACCATCATGACAAGTGGAAGATGGGTAGTAGATGTTTTCACTGTAGCTGCTGTTGATGTGAAACAGGAATTCAGTGGATATGAATTCCAGTTCCTCAAAGATGGTTCTGTAGAAGCCATCAAATCAACGACAACAGTGAAGGGGACCTGGAAGAGCGACAAGACAGCTATGACCATCCAGGCCAGTTTTCCTGCTGGTAACAGCAGCTTACAGCGATTGAATTATACCTGGTACATTACAAAAACAGGCACCACTTTTGTTGAGGCCAGGAGTGAGCAAAATGGTGCAATTTCAACGATGAGGCTCATTAAAAAGTAAATCCCAGTAATCGGTGTAGCCTCGATTCAGCATCCTTTTGTGATTATCTAAAAAAATCAATTGGACCGAACAACAAATAACAGCATTTATCATGGCCTTTGCAAACTAAAACTGCTTTGGCTTTCTGTTTTTTTGTTTTTTCTATCCCCACAATTACAGGCCCAACTTTCTGCTTCTTTTTCTGTAAATATGCAATCAACTTGCTTAAAGGCAGGCGAGGGATTGGTGGTCAGATTTACCAATGAAACAACCGGCGGGCCCTATACCAATGATTGGAGTTTTGGAGATGGAACAACCTCTAAAGCCGTAAACCCGATAAAGACCTATACTTCACCTGGTGTATATTATGTCAATCTTACAACAAAGAATCCATCCAATGATGTTTCCGCAACTACCAAGCAAATCATCATTTACCCTGCTCCTGATGTAGTTTTTACCACAGATGTCAATTCAGGTTGTAGTCCGTTAAAAGTTAATTTAACTGACAAAACAGCTACCCCGGAAATCAAGGATCCAACAACCGGAGTAGTATACAAAGACAGGATTGCAAGCTGGCAATGGGAATTTGGAGATGGGAATAGCAGGGTAACTGGAGTCCCTTCAACCATCCATACCTATACATTGGCGGGGAACAGACGAGTGATACTTACCTTGGGGACTGAATTTGGTTGTAAAACAACTGCAGAGTCAGCCGGCGATTTCATCAAGGTTATCAATAATATTGTTGCAGATTTTTATATTCCGCCTGCCAATTCCTGTAAATACCCTGTTACTGTACAAGCAGCGAACTTTTCGCCCAGCGGTCTTTCCTACAAGTGGGAGGTTACTGGAACAGGGCCGGCAGTACTTACCAATAGTACTGAGTTTGCGCCATTCATTACCTTTCTGCAAGCAGGCAGCTACCGGGTGTCTTTGACCGTTTCTAACTCCAGTGGTTGTAGTGATGTTTTGAACTATGATTACGTCTTACCTCCGAGCAACGTGATAAATATATTTACTGCACCTGACTCTGCCTGTGACAAGTCGACAGTCAATTTCATCAACCAGTCCAACCCCGACCCCATTACACAGGCTTGGTACATCAATGGAGTCCAACAAGCAACGACCAAAGACTTGAGTTACCAATTTCCTGCACCAGGAACATACATGGTGAAGCTTGAGTCCAACTTTGGGACCTGTAACACATCGTTTGAAAAAAACATCAGAATTGACCCCCTGCCAGTTGCAGATTTTATTCAAGATCAGGTAGCCAGTTGTGATTTTCCGCTCAATGTAAAATTCAACAACAAATCCTCTGGAAACAGCACCAAGTTGGTATGGAATTTTGGCGATGGAACCACATTGACCGAGCAGCCTCCATTTGCAGACACTGTAAAGCATTTGTACAACAGTGCGGGCGTTTTTACGGTTGTACTTACTGCCATCACAGCAAAAGGATGCTTTGTTAACATGGTTAAAAACAACCTCATTTCTATACAGCCACCTGTCATTTTAAAAACCAACCTGCCGGATAGTGGCTGTGCTCCACTCACTGTTCGTCCGAGCGTCAGATTCAATATTGATGCATTGATTACCTCCTGGAAATGGTCGGTAAAAGACAAAAACGGTAAAATCATCTTTACTTCAATGTTGAAGGATCCAGGTAATATTGTACTTATAGACAGTGGGAAATATGATATCAGTGTTGATATTGTGAGTTCTTCAGGTTGCAACAAGTCCTATGCATGGGCAGTAAAAGTGGGGCAGCTTCCAAAAGATTTTGATTTTTCTGCAACACCCGTTGATACCTGTGCCAGTGTCCCCTTTAATTTCAAATACCTTGGTCCTGATGTTACAGGGTTTAAGTGGAAGTTTTCTAATGGAGACTCCGTTGACCAACGGGATTTTTCAAAGACTTTCAAAAAAATTGAAACACTTGATGTTAAGCTGACCGTATACCAAAATGGTTGTGCCAGGACCATTGAAAAGCCAAAGTATGTGAATGTGCGTGGGGTGGTGGCATTGTTTTCTGTATTGACTGATTGCAAGAATCCTTTGGATAAAGTGGTTACAGATGCTTCATTAGGACTGGTTGATCAATGGGAGTGGCAGTTTGGCGATGGGAATTCCCGAAATTATGCTGTCAAAAAAGATACAGTCCAGCATCGTTATGCACAATCTGGGCCATATACCGTAACCTTGAAGGTTTCCGGTGCCGGTTGTACATACATTGATTCCACTGTGGTTTATGCTACCAATGAAAATGGAATAAATTTTGAATCGCTGCGTAAACCTGTTTGTATTGCAGATACTTTTCTGGTATTGAATTCTCTTGCAGAAAATGCCAAGATGATCAGGTCCTATGATTGGGATTATGGGTGTGGTTTTACCGGTCAGACATCAACCGCCAATCCCAAAGTCAATATAGCAGACCTCTGCAACTATCCGGGAAATGCAAAGCGTGGGTTGTACACCATGCAACTCAGGATTGTCGACCTGAATGGTTGTGTATACACAAGCCCTCAAAGACAGCTCCTGGTTGGTGGCCCCATTGCAGATTACATCAGTTTGTCGGCCATATCCGGTTGCGAAAACCTGCCTGTTTCTTTCCAGGACAGGTCAAGTAGTGATGGCAGCATCAGGGTTCTGTCTCGGCTTTGGGATTTTGGCGATGGAAGTCCTGCCCAAAATATTTTATCAGGACCAGTGCAACACATCTTTACGAAGCCAGGAACATTCAATGTTAAGCTTGTGCTTGCAGATTCAATCGGGTGTTCTGCTGTCGCTGCCAAAACGGTTGTGAAAGTGTCGCAATCCGGTGTTGATTTTTATCCTTTGCAAAATGCCAGCTGTCTTGACAAAATTGTGCAGCTGCAGGTTGTTTCTCCCACCAATTATATCAGTTTCAAATGGGATCTTGGTGATGGCAAAGCCTCATTCATTCCGAATCCAAGGGTTTCTTACACCCAAACGGGTAGAAAAGACATCAGCCTGACTGTTGTTGATGGATTCGGGTGTGAATCAAGAGCCCTAAAGCCTCAATTGATTGAAATTGATATGCCGGCTGCGGATATGAGTGCACTGGAAGACTCTTCAAGTTGCCCGCCGTTCCCTGTACAGTTTCTGTTCGGGGGTAAGTTTGCAGAAAGCTATGAGTGGGATTTTGGAGATGGTTCAATTTCATCGAATCAAAGCCCAATGCATGTATATTCTGATCCTGGCACCTATATAGCAAAGCTTAAAGTGATCAGCCCTGGAGGATGCGAAGCCAATTCAGCCTCAGTCATCATTTATGTAGAGGGCCCTACTGGCACAGTTGATTACCCCAATGTGGCCTGCGAACCATTTGATATGGTGTTTAAAGTAACGTCAAAAAATACAAAATTTGTCACCATCGACTTTGGCGATGGCTATTTCGCCGAGGATAGATCTTTTGGGTCTGGTGAGTTCAAATATCGGTATGGCGATACAGGCATGTATACCCCCAATATTTTTATATCTAATGGACTGGGATGTAAGTTACTTTTGCCAAGAGGCGAACCTCTAAAGGCAGTCTCCATTCTCCCTGTTTTTAAAGCTGATGTATTGTTTTATTGTGATTGGGGCGGGGTCAATTTCACAGACCTTAGTCTCTCCAATGACCAATTAACAAGCTGGTCCTGGGACTTTGGTGACTTGGACAGCGGAAGAGGAAACCGACCCTATCATTTCTATGGATCGCCCGGTCTTTATAGTGTAAAGATGACAGTGACCAGCTCCCTTGGTTGTGTTGATACCGTAACCCGTATGCAATACATGGACATCCAGTCCAGGCCTGAT
>CANHSD010000114.1 GCA_947463105.1 Chitinophagaceae bacterium | reverse complement strand
TCAAATTCACCTTCAATGGTTCTCCACAATTCTCCATACTTGGGATGATTCGCCAAAAAAGCGGTCAATGGAAAGAAACATTTTTTCATCGCCATCTCACAGTTGTCGATCAAGGTCCTGAAGAAAGCTGAACGCTTGTAAAGGGCTTTTAGTTCGGGCATCAATCCCTTTTCTTCCATGCGTTTCAAGGCAGTTCCTACGCCATAATATCCGGTGACATTTTGCTTCATTTGACTCCAGGCACCAACAAAAGGGATTGCCCTCAGGTCTTGCAAGGAAAGCTGCCCTGTTGCACCTCTTTTTGCAGGCCTGCTGCCAATATTGGTTTCAGCATAAAAACGGAGTGGACTGGCATGAGAGAGGTAGTCAAGGAAAAAAGGATGATTCTTTAATCCTGTGTAAGACAGAAAACTTTCTTCAGCCAACTGTTCAATCAAGAGCATTTCATTCTGGCTGAAAGTGCTTGCTCCAGTTGAAAACAATTCATTGCCGATACCTGCATGGAGCAATTGCTCGATATTGAACTGCGCCGCATCAATGGTGCCAAAATTAGAACTCACTGTTTGTCCCTGGACGGTTAATTCAATTTCTTTGTTGGAAATATCACTGCCCATGGATGCATAAAATTTGTGGGTCTTCCCACCTCCCCTTGCCGGAGGACCGCCCCTTCCATCAAAAAAGACCACATCGATGCCATACTTGGCCGATATGGCAGAAAGCTCCTGCTTGGCCTTGAATATGCTAAAATTGGCCATCAGGTATCCGCCGTCTTTTGTACCATCACTAAATCCAAGCATCACGGTTTGCCGGTTCCCCCTGCGCTTCAGGTGATCACGGTAAAGCGGGAATGTGTACAATAGCTGCATCACCTCTGCAGCATTTTTCAAATCTCCAATGGTTTCAAACAAGGGTATGATATCAACAGCAATGGCGTCCCGCTTCCATCCACCAAAAACAAAGAGTGCAAACACCTCCAGGATATCAACAGCACTGTTGCACTGGCTGATGATATAGCGATCTGATCCTGGTTTGCCATTTTGCTCTTGGATGAGTTTTACAGCCTTAACTGAGTCAATGGTATCTTTGGTGATGGCGGTTACCTGTTCATCAAGCGTGATATCGGAACTGAGTGAAGAAAGCCAATCAATTTTCTTAGCATCATCCATCGCATTGTAATCTCCGTTTCCTGATATCGCACAAATCTCTGTAATCACTAGGGTGTGGACGGAGCTATCCTGACGGATGTCCAGTGTTGCAAAATGCAATCCAAAAAGATGGACCCTGTTGATGAGGCCATCCAACATATTCAGGAAGAGGCCATTGTGGTTGAATACAATCAATTCCCTGATTTCATACAATGTATCAAGCACCTCAGCCTTCTTGAGATCTGCCTTGTAACCCGGAATGAAAATATTGTTGTAAAGCTTTTTTTCAAGCTCCTGAAGCTTACCCTCTACCCCTTCAAAAGTCAGTCTTCTCCTGAGTTTCCTTACATCAAGGTAGTAACACTTGATGATGCTACCCCGCAGGGCATCCGCCACTTTCAAGGTGATATCACTCGTGACAAAAGGATTGCCATCCCGGTCTCCCCCCGGCCAAAAACCCATGCGTATGACTGGATTTTCCTGGTCGTAGGCATCTGAAAAATGCGACCGCATGGCAGATGCGATTCTTCCACTTGCAGGATAAAATACATTCTCGAGATACCAGATTAAACTCACTGCCTCATCATAAGGAGTTGGCTTCTGTTTTTTGAAAAAAGGTGTTTTTCCAAGCTGCTGCAAATAAATATTGATTTGGTTCAGGTTGTTATCAGCAATTGCTTTTGACATATCGTTGATGATTCCCAAAACGGATCCAGGATAAAATTGTGTTGGATGAGCAGTCAAGACCAGGCGAACGCAGAAATCCTTTAATTTCTTCTGTAATTGTGATTGCTTGCTGTATTGTTCAACCTCTGTTTCCAAATGCTTCAAGGTTCCAAGGCCTTTCATGTCATTTAAGCGAGGAAATGCTGCATCCTCGAGGGCATCAAAAAGCACAACCTGCCGCTCCACATATTGCACAAATCTGAATAACAAATCAAGCTGTTGCTGCTCGGAAACATAGGTTGTATGGCGCTCAAAAAAATCCTTCAATATCTGATCAGGGCTCATCTTTTTCTTGAATCCTTCCTCACAGTTGGATTGAAGCAAAGAAAGCATGATGCCGGTTTTCTCAATCCGGTGAAAAGGAAGAGAAGTGAAGAGGCTGTTATAGAGTTGGTATCTGATGCCCACCTCGTTATTGAACCTTGTGAGCTCAGTAGATGAATTGCTGTTCATTTGATATTTTTATTGGGAAAATTGGGGCAATCGAGGTGTAAAAATAAATAAAATTCAACAAATAACAGAAAATGCTTAGTTTTGTATTGTTGAAAAGTGAAATGACAGCAACCACTACAAATATTACTCCATCCAACAAGGCTTTCACGGCCATGTTTGCTGCATTCACAACAACGTACACTACAACAACCCGCTAGGGTTGTATCATTTCATATCACCATTGGGCACCTGCTGATTCTCGGATAACATCCTATCCAATTTTCGTATTGCAATTCAACCAACATGAAATTGATCAAAATAGAAGGCAATTTGCTTTCAAATCCCGAAATGTTTTTCAGGGCCATTGGCCATCTTGAGCGATTTAAAAATTCGGCCACAACAGTTGTAGTTACAGGATCAACAGAAACAGAAAAAGCATTGCTCGACATTGCGCTGTTAGCACGCGACCAATCGCTGCTATATGCTGATCAACTTTCCAACATTGAAATCTACTACCTTTCGTTGACAAGGGCCATCATACCAGTAACAGAACAAAGCGCCAGCCTGAGTTTTGTGAAACAACGATTCAATGCACTGGAAGAACTTTGCAAAGGAGTGCAATTGCTGGGAGAACTACCAGAGAAAACAATTCACGAGATCATCAACCATCCCTCAATTATATCTTCCTATCTATTTGCAGCAGCATCCAATGCCCTCTTCAAGAATATCCAATGGATAGATGGAAAAGAAATCCTTGTGGCAGAAAAGGTCAATGGTTCAATTGTCTGCAACGAAGAAGTCTCCGAGGCAAATCTCGAGAAAAAATGGAACAAACTGGATCCAGGAATACGCATCATTGCAGGTAGTGCTGCCAGAGACCCCAAAGGGAATACCATTGTATTTGGCAAAGGTGGTGGTGACCTTTCTGCCTCATTTTTCGCAGGGCTGATGAAAGCAGACGAAATAGACATCTGGTCAAGCCAACATACATACACGACAGCTGATCCGCGGCTGGTAAAGAATGCAAAAACCCTTTCAGAAATCACTTATGAAGAGGCCATAGAATTGAGCCATTTTGAGAACAATCTTGTTGCCCCAACTGCATTGAACAATGCAATAAAAAAAAGAATCCCTATCTACATCCGTGCATTTGAAAACATGAGTGGTATTGCAACGCTTATTCACCATGCTGTGGCTAAAAAAACTGAAATGATAACGGGGATTTCCTCGATGGAAAATATTGCGTTGATCAGTATCGAAGGAAGTGGCATGATGGGTGTTCCAGGCTTTGCAAAGCGTGTCTTCGCTTGCTTGAACGATGCTTCCATCAATGTAATTCTCATCTCCCAGGGATCCTCCGAACACTCAATTTGTGTTGCAGTGCGCAATGAGGCAAAACATCAAGCCATCCAGATCCTTGACAATACCTTTGAACTAGAAATCAGCAATGGCATCATGCAACCCATCATCAATTCCGGGGATGTCAGTATCATAGCATTGGTTGGAGAGAACATGAGAAATCATCCAGGCATCAGCGGCAGGATGTTTGGCAGCCTTGGCAGAAATGGTATCAATGTACTGGCCATTGCACAGGGATCAAATGAGCGGAATATTTCAGCAGTCATTCATTCCACCGACAGAAAAAAGGCAATCAATGTTTTGCATGAATCATTTTTTGAGGACGCAAAAAAAGAACTCAACCTGTTCATTTTTGGTACTGGCAATGTTGGAAAAAAATTGATTGAACAGATAAGAAAACAAGCAGACAAAATCGGAGAACTGCACAAGATCAAGCTGAATGTTGTGGGACTCTGCAACAGCAGAAAAATGATTGTTCAACAGCAAGGAATAGATCTCGAACAGTGGGAGCAGGCATTGGCAAGCGGAGATGCTTCAGATCCATTAGGATTCACCAATCAAATGTCTTCTCTCAACCTTAGAAACAGTGTGCTGGTAGACATCACTGCCAATGAAATAATTCCAGGGCTTTACACAAGCCTTTTGAAAAAATCCATGTCTGTTGTAGCCTGCAACAAAATTGCAGCCTCAGACATTTATTCGCGGTACAAAAATTTAAAAGAGCTCGCCATTTCCTACAACTGCAAATTTCTTTTTGAAACCAATGTAGGAGCAGCATTACCCATCATCAGTACCTTGAATGACATTATCAAAAGTGGAGACAGAATAAACAGGATGGAGGCTGTGTTGAGCGGAACGCTCAATTTTGTGTTCAACAACTATGACGGAAGCAGGCCTTTTTCATCCGTTGTGAGAGATGCGCAAGAGCAAGGTTTTACAGAACCTGACCCGAGGCTTGATCTCAGTGGTAAAGATGTCATGCGTAAAATCATGATTTTGTCCAGAGAGGCTGGAGTGGAGATGGAAATGGAAGATATCCATTGCAATGGATTTCTTCCAGAAAGCTGCCTGCATGGATCTGTAGATGATTTTTATGAAGAGATGCTCAAGCATGAAGCACATTTCAAAACCTTGCTCGATCAAGCGAATACAAACAATGCCAAACTCAAGTTTGTAGCAAGTCTTGAAAATGGAAAGGCTACTGTGGGTCTGCAACAGATCAAGGCAGAAAGCGACATGTTTCATTTGTATGGAAAAGACAATATTGTACTTTTTTATACAGAAAGGTATGATCAGCAACCATTGGTCATCAAAGGCGCTGGGGCTGGGGCTGAAGTGACGGCCAGTGGCGTATTTGCAGACACACTCAGAACCATCAACAACTAACTCATGAATATCAAAAAGATAAGCATCAAATCTCCGGCAACCATTGCCAACCTGGTTTGTGGATTCGACATCCTAGGCCTCGCATTAGAAGAACCTTACGACATCATGACGCTGGAAAATACAGATCATCCGGGATTGGAAATCGTTCATGTGGATGACCATGGACTGCCGACTGAACCCGGACAAAATGTTGCTGGTGCGGCCCTTTTGGCCATGATGGAAGAATTGAGTGAAGTTCCACAATGGAAGTTAACTGTCGACAAGCGAATCAAACCTGGCAGTGGTTTGGGATCCAGTGCTGCAAGTGCTGCAGGTGCGGTATATGCTGCCAATAAATTGCTGGGCAATCCTTTTTGCAATGAAGACCTAATTCGGTTTGCCATGTTCGGCGAGAAGGTGGCCAGTGGCGTAAAACATGCCGACAATATTACCCCTTGTCTGCTGGGTGGCGTGACACTTATTCGATCAATCCATCCATTGGACATCATCAATCTTTCTGCGCCTGAGCTTTTCATCACAGTGGTTCATCCACAAATCGAAGTGCGCACTGCTGATGCCAGACAAATACTCAAAAAGGAAGTACCCCTGAAGCAGGCCATCAAACAATGGGGAAATATTGCAGGATTGGTTGCAGGCCTTATGCAAGGAGATTATGCATTGATGGGAAGGTCACTTGAGGATGTGATCGTTGAGCCAGTAAGGAGCATCCTGATTCCGGGATTTGAGGAAACCAAACGCAGGAGTCTTGAGGCAGGCGCACTTGGAGGAGGCATTTCTGGCAGCGGCCCTTCTATCTTTATGCTGAGCAAAGATGAGAAAACAGCAGCAACTGTTGCCCAAGAAATGAAAAAGGTATACGCAGCCCTTGGCATTGATTTCAAGACCTACCTGACAAAGTTAAACATGAAAGGCATCACCAGTTTTTAAATGGATACCATGAGATATTTTAGCCTAAAAAATAGCAATCATTTTGTTGACTTCAAGGAGGCAACCTTACAAGGACAGGCACCTGATGGGGGCCTTTACTACCCGGAAAACATTCCGGTTTGGGACAATGATTTCATCAGGAACCTTAAAAAAAAATCAAAAACGGAAATAGGCTTTGAGATCATGGCTCCTTATGTCGGAAATACCATTCCCGAAAAAGAGCTTTACAGGATCATTGAAAAAACACTCGACTTTGACTTTCCCTTGCAACCGATCAGCGAAAAAATATACAGCCTCGAGCTCTTTCATGGACCAACCCTAGCATTCAAGGATGTAGGTGCAAGATTTCTCAGCCGCTGCATGGGTTTTTTTGCAGGAAAGCTGGAAAAGAAAATTGTTGTATTGGTTGCGACGAGTGGTGATACGGGCGGTGCAGTGGCAGCAGCATTCCACAACATTCCTGGAACTGAGGTGATCATCCTTTATCCTTCAGGCAAAGTAAGTCCTGTACAGGAAAAACAACTGACTGCCCTTGGAGGAAATATTCATGCCCTTGAAATTCAAGGAGATTTTGATGACTGCCAAAAGCTTGCAAAAATGGCTTTTCTAGACGAGGAGCTGAAAAAAAATATTTTGCTTACCTCCTCCAACTCAATCAATATTGCCCGTTGGTTGCCCCAGCAAATATATTATGCACTTGCCTTGACACAGTGGGATGAAGGCCATGAGCCGGTTGTTGCTGTACCCAGTGGCAACTTCGGAAACCTTTGTGCCGGTCTTGTTGCCAAGCAATCAGGATTGCCGATTGGCCATTTCATAGCCGCCTGTAATGCCAATGATGTTTTCACAACA
Source organism: Chitinophagaceae bacterium (assembly GCA_947463105.1). Taxonomy (GTDB): domain Bacteria; phylum Bacteroidota; class Bacteroidia; order Chitinophagales; family Chitinophagaceae; genus Pollutibacter. The sequence continues at coordinate 2,399 of CANHSD010000114.1, read as the reverse complement.
TATATTAAAACTGGAGCATACCATCCAACCTCAGCCATTCCTACCCTTTCGAATGCCATGGACGTAGGGAACCCCAGCAATTTTGCCAGAATACTAACCATGTTTCAATATGATTATCAGCGGATTAGAGAAATGATCAGCAGTATCGCGGTAAGCGATGTTGAAACATTGAGCACGATAAAAGATATTTTCGAAACCCACCAATATGTCATGGACCCCCATGCCGCAGTTGCATACAAGGCCCTTCAAGCCCATTTGATTGGACAGCCGGGTCAGAAAGGCTTTATTCTTGGAACAGCACACCCTGTAAAATTTCCAACAGTAGTTCGAGAAGCCATTGGTTATTCCCCAGCTATACCCCAAAGCCTGGGTGCCCTCATGAAAAAAAACAAAACTGCCTGCCTGATTCCGCCCGAATATGCCAGTTTTAAGTCAACGGTATTAAAAATTTTAAAAAAAATATAATCCTCCTAAAATTTTGTTGTTTTGTTTAAAAAAATAAGTAAATTCATTCAACGAAAAAAAATTAACAGGTTTTTGAACTTTTTTTTGGAAATGTGGTTTTATCAAATTGAGAACATGAAAAGTGCGGTTTTTTTAACGCTTGTCATTTTTTAACCAAAACAATACACAATGAGTCCATTTTTCCTCGAGGCCGTTGCGGCCGACAATTATGTTGCTTTTACGTTTTTCATTGGCACCATGGCCATGATGGCAGCATCTGTTTTCTTTTTTCTTGAGTTGAGCAACACTGACAAAGCATGGAGGACATCCGTACTTGTATCAGGATTGATCACCTTCATTGCTGCTGTTCACTACTATTACATGAGGGGTTACAACCTCGAAACAGGTGATTCACCAACCTTCTTCCGTTATGTTGACTGGTTGTTGACTGTTCCTTTGATGTGCGTTGAGTTTTACCTGATTACCAAAAAATCTGGTGGCACAACAGGCCTTCTTTGGAAATTGATCTTCGCTTCAGTAGTGATGCTTGTTACTGGCTACTTCGGTGAAACCATCTACAGAGACCAGTCTGTTCTTTGGGGTGTAATCAGCGGTGCAGCTTATTTCTACATCGTTTACTTGGTATGGTTCGGAGAAGTTTCCAAACTTGCTACTGCTGCATCTCCTGCAGTTGCAAAAGCAAACAAGACCCTCGGATGGTTCGTTCTTGTAGGATGGGCTATTTATCCTTTGGGATATATCGTAGGTACTCCAGGCGGCTTGTTCGGAGTAACTGCTGATGCACTGGGTATTGGTGGCCTTAACATGGACATCATCTACAACATCGGTGATGCTGTAAACAAGATTGGTTTTGGTCTTGTTATCTACTTGCTTAGCCGTTCTGAATCCAAATAAAAGGAACTCACAACATAAAGAAAGGCCCCTGTTTTACATGGGCCTTTCTTTATTTAAAGCCCGCTTCATTTAATTAATCATGGCCAACAGCAACTTTAGTCGAATCACCTGGATCAATGCCTTAATTGGATTGCTTCTTTTTGCATGGCAGCAATATGATGGAGAAATCCCAATGAAGATTCAACTGATGTATTTTGCCATCATGATTGGAGCTACGGGTATTCCACATGGTGCCTTGGACCATATCATTGCAAAAACAAGTGCAACCAGTAATGGACAAAGTTTTAGCATTCAACAATTCCTCGGAAGATATATCCTTGCCATTCTTTTGTATTCAGCTTCATGGATTTTTTTTCCAGGCATCAGCCTGATTATTTTTCTGGCTATTTCAGCCTGGCATTTTGGAGAAACTGATCTCTCGAATGCAGATGAAACCTGGCAATGGAACCTGAGCCGTTTGTTGTGGGGAAGCCTTGTGCTCATGCTCATCCTCTTATCGCATTTTGAGGAAACAGCTTCAGTTGTTTTACGCATTACCAAAGAATCTGAAATTGCACAAATAACCTTGGATTATATAAAAAATAACAGCACCCATTATTTCAGCGTGGTGATAAGCCTGTTTTTCACAACTGCAACCATTGCCCATAGAAAAAATAAGATCAGCATTTCATACCTGTATATCATTAACCTCGTTTCAATTCTTATACTCTGTTCGCAACTTCCCTTGCTTCCGGCTTTTGCCCTGTATTTTGGGGGATGGCACGCCATCAGATCCTTTGAAATCATTTTTAAGTTTTTACATGATGCAAAAGAAGAGATGGCATCCAAACCATTGACCATGTGGAAGAATGCACTCCCCATGACCTTTCTTGCAGCATTCGGCTTTATTTTCATGGCCTTCATTTGGCAAGGCACAGGAATGAAAATGGATCCCCTCCCAGCCATCTTTATTTTTCTGTCCATCATCACACTGCCACACCTTGATGTAATGGACAAGTTGATCAATCGACAGACCAAACGATGATCTATTCTTCAAACCT
>CANHSD010000113.1 GCA_947463105.1 Chitinophagaceae bacterium | reverse complement strand
TGCAGTTGCTTGCATGTCAGGCAATTGTTTTAAGCGGTTAATTTGCTTTCAAGATAAAAATATATCGGGAAGAATCTGTTTTTTTTTAACTTACCGCTCTCAAAATTGAAACAACGATATGCATTACCCTTATCAGATCTCTTCATTCGAAGGTTACCAGGAAGCATGGAAGAAAAGTATAGAAGACCCTGAGGTTTTTTGGGGGGATGTGGCCAGCCATTTCCAGTGGAAAAAGCCTTGGGACAAGGTCCTGGATTGGAATTTCAAGGAGCCTTCCATCAAATGGTTCAGCGGTGCACAACTCAATATCACAGAAAACTGTATCGACAGGCACCTGGTGGACAAGGCCAACCAACCTGCCATCATCTGGGAACCCAATGACCCAAATGATCACCACCGCATGCTCACCTATGCTCAGCTGCATACCAAGGTGAACCAGTTTGCCAATGTATTGAAGAACAATGGCGTTAAAAAAGGCGACCGCGTTTGCATCTATATGGGAATGATTCCCGAACTGGCCATTGCTGTGCTGGGATGTGCCAGGATTGGAGCTATCCACTCTGTCATTTTTGGCGGGTTCAGTGCACAAAGCATTGCAGACCGCCTTCAGGATGCCAATGCTGAATTCATCATCACCTGCGATGGTGCCTTCCGCGGAGCCAAGGACATCCCACTCAAGAATGTGATCGACGATGCATTGATCAGCTGCAAGTTTGTAAAACGCGTGATTGTCTACACCCATACCCGCTCGGCAGTGAGCATGATCAAAGGACGCGATGTATGGTGGGAAGATGAGGTGCGCAAGGTAGAAACGGCCGGCAATCCTGATTGCCCTGCCGAAGTCATGGATGCAGAAGACCCGCTTTTCATCCTCTATACCTCCGGTTCAACAGGAAAGCCAAAAGGTGTGGTGCACACCTGTGGCGGATACATGGTCTATACCAACTATACTTTCGTGAATGTATTCCAATACAAGCCCCAGGAAATTCATTTCTGTACAGCTGATATCGGATGGATTACCGGCCACTCGTATATCGTTTATGGACCGCTGAGCGCAGGCGCCACTTCGTTGATGTTTGAAGGAATTCCAACCTTTCCTGATGCAGGGCGGTTTTGGGACATCATCGATAAATTCAAGGTCAATATCCTGTACACGGCACCAACAGCCATCAGAAGCCTGATGGCCTTCGGACTGGGACCCTTGCAGAACAAGGACCTCAGCTCCCTCCGTGTGTTGGGAACGGTTGGAGAACCCATCAATGAAGAGGCATGGCAATGGTATGATGAACACATCGGAAAAAGAAAATGTCCGATCGTTGATACCTGGTGGCAAACAGAAACCGGTGGTGTATTGATCAGCAACCTCGCTGGCATCACACCTTCCAAACCCAGCTATGCAACACTGCCGATGCCCGGCGTACAGCCTTTGCTGGTGGACGAAAAGGGACAGGAAATCACAGAAAACAACGTGACAGGCAACCTATGCATCAAGTCACCCTGGCCTGCAACCCTCAGGACCACGTATGGAGACCATGAACGCTGCAGAACCAATTATTTTGCCACCTATGAGAACCTCTATTTCACCGGAGACGGTGCATTCAGGGATGAAAACGGTTTCTACAGAATAACAGGCCGTGTTGATGACGTGCTCAATGTCAGCGGACACCGCATTGGTACAGCAGAGGTGGAGAATGCCATCAACATGCACGCAGGTGTTGTGGAAAGTGCCGTGGTGGGCTATCCCCACGATGTGAAGGGGCAGGGGATATATGCATTTGTCATCTACAATGGCACACATGGCGATGAAGAAATGACACGCCGCGACATCACTGCAACCGTGAGCCGCATCATCGGGCCGATTGCCAAACCCGATAAAATACAACTGGTCCCGGGATTGCCCAAGACCAGGAGTGGTAAAATCATGCGCCGCATTCTCCGCAAGATTGCTGAGAACGAACTGGACAATATCGGAGATACATCAACCCTGCTTGATCCAACTGTTGTAGAAGAAATCAAAAGAGGGAGGAGATGAGTTGAGCATGCCAACCAGAGGTTGATCAACCAGCCGAAAGTTAGGGGGTTAAACAACACATTTGATAAATATATGAATATCAAGTATTTATAAAAAGGCAATCAAATAAATGCTTATTGATGCCAAAAATTTAAATAACTTGCGTTTAAATATTTATTTTTTGAAAAAAGTTTCCCTGATACTGCCGGCCCACAACGAGGAGGGAAACATCAGACTGATCTATGAAGAGATCATTGGCTGCATGAGCGGATCAGAATATGACTTTACCATTCTTTTCGTTGATGATGGCAGCACGGATCAGACGCTTGCTCTCATACAATCACTCGCAGCAGACGATAACAATGTTAAGTACATTGAACTCTCAAGAAATTTCGGTCACCAATATGCCATCAAGGCTGGGCTTGATCATACAGATGCAGAAACGGTAATCATGATGGATTGCGACCTTCAACATCCTCCGGAATTGATCCCCATGATGTTGAAGGAACATGAGCGTGGGTATGAGATTGTCAGAACCCGCCGCAAAGAGGCTGACCATGAAAGCTATCTCAAAAAAAAGACCTCTTCCCTTTTTTACAGCTTCATTTCCAAGTTCTCTGAAATCCATTTGGAAAAAGGATCAGCAGATTTTCGACTGGTCAGCGGGAAAGCACTGGAACAGCTGCGTAATTTCAATGAGATGGATCTTTTTTTCAGGGGCCTGATCAAATGGATGGGATTCAAGCAAGTCAGCATTGAGTTTGAGCCAAATGAAAGACAACGTGGGGAAACCAAATATACATTTGCAAAGATGTTCCACTTTGGAGTAAAGGGATTCACTTCCTTCAGCACCAAACCGCTGTACTTTTCCGCCTATTTAGGAATATTTGTTTCAATTATATCTTTGTTATTCTTACCCTATGTGCTCTCTGCATTGCTCACTGGGCATACCGTTGCAGGATGGGCTTCTATCATGCTGACAATTGCATTCTTCGGCGGATTGAACTTATTGGTATTGGGCATCATTGGTGTTTACCTTGCCAAAGTTTTCATGCAAAACAAATCAAGACCGCATTATATCATAAGAAATGCCAGCTTATGAAAAACACCATCCTCTTGAGTTTTGATGTGGAAGAGTTCGATATGCCCCTGGAATATGGAAGGCAATTGAGCATCACAGAACAAATGGCGGTGGGGATGTCCGGACTTCACGCCATCTCAACCATTCTGTCGGATAAAAACATCAGAACAACCTTGTTCACCACAGCACATTTCGCAGAATATTTTCCCGAGCAGATAAGGGAGCTGAGTGAAAAACATGAGATAGCTTCCCATACTTATTACCACAGCAAATTTGAAACCAAAGACCTGAAAAACTCCAGATCCAAGCTGGAGGAGCTGACAGGTAAAACGATTACCGGATTGAGGATGCCAAGAATGATGCCGGTTTCCGTTGATGCAGTCAGCGATGCCGGTTATTTTTACGACGCGTCCATACACCCTACCTGGCTTCCTGGCAGATACAACAACCTGCATTTACCAAAGACCTCTTATTTCGATAATGAACTCCTGCGGATACCAGCATCAGTGAGTCCTACATTGCGCATTCCTTTGTTCTGGCTGAGCTTTAAAAATTTTCCATTTGAATACTACAAAAAGCTTGCCATCAAAACACTCAGGAATGATGGAGTGCTGAGCCTCTACTTACATCCCTGGGAGTTTGTAGACATCAGCGGATATGGACTCCCCAGATACACCAGAAGTATTTGTGGTGATGAACTGATTGAGCGATTGCAAAAACTGTTGAAGTTTCTCAGGGAAGAAGGTGAATTCCTTACCATGCAGGAATATGCATCATCCATGATAAAAAAATCATCCGGCAGTTTGTTTGGTATCAATTCCCCTTCCCCGGTAGAACAATAACTGATAAGTGATGACCAGCCAGGCCAATACGCAGGGCAGGGCTTTGAGTGCATAAGGCTTGATCAACGTTTTCCGGATATACAAAGGAAAAATATCGGTTGAGGATAAAATGGTCAGCAGGAACAACAGTACCAGCATCCACTTCATCCATTGTGGACGTTCCTCACCAAAGGCAGCATACCATATCGCGAATCCTGTAACGGCGATTACATAGGTTGGCGATTCAGCTGATGTACTGAAGATGACGAGCCCAATCAAGACCTGAGCCAGATAAAATATCCTGAAACGGTTGTCGTCATAATATTTTCTCTTCAACAATGGAAGCAAGGTCAGCACACCTGCAGGAATAAGAAACAACAGATTCGACAAACTGCTGATTCCCGTAATTCTTCTTGTCATTCCCATCGCAGAGATGTCCTGCATACCATCGGTGAAATTGGTCATGATGTTTTCCTGGTTCTTGCCCAGCAACCGATGATACCAATCAACATAAGCATGCAGCACAAAGGAAACATCTGCATACAGCATAGGAATACAGACCAAGATCCCCATCGTTACAATCATCCATATGGCCATCGAACGATACCTTCCGCTGAAAGGTGTAAAAAGTAGCCCCACAACTCCATACAACTTCACCAAAAATCCCCCTGAAATGAAAAATGCTGCTGTGCTTGTCCGCCCATTTATCGCATGCACAAAAGCAAGTATGATCCAGGAACAAAGCATGGGATTGAACTGCTGGCTCTGGATCGAACCACACATTTCCAACAGGGAAATGGACATGACCATTTGAATGGCATTGCGATCAAGCGGTAATTTTTTTATCGCATAAAATAAAAACAAAGCATTCGCCAAACACCAAAGCACAATACCAATCGCATCTGGTAATACAGCAAAGGGAGCGATGATCAGGCTAAAGCTTGGACCATAATGATTCTGGTACAAATACAATCCGGGATAAAAATCGTAGAGATTGGCATTTCGGATGATATTCAAAAAAACATGTTTGTAAATGAGATAGTTGTTGTAGGCTTTGGGGCCCAAACTATATTTGATCATGGCGAAGGCTGCCGGAAGCATGAACCATAGAATGTTCAATGCTTTGGGCCAGGCGGCCTTTATTTTTTGAATTGAATTGTTTTCCATTATCGCCATCAGGTTGAAACAAATTTCAGTAAATATGGTTGTATTTAAGACCGCAATCATAAAATTATCTGATATTGCCAAAGACTAAAGGCAATAATGACTGATTATGGACAGAAACTTTCTGGATGATTACTTTAAAATGGAGCGGGAACACTGGTGGTTCCGCGTCAGGGAAGGTATCATACTCGACCAGTTCAGGTCTTCGGTATATAAAGATGCCCCACTGAATATGTTGAATGTAGGTGCTGCTACAGGCAGGTCTTCAGAAATGCTGGAACCCTTTGGCAATGTGCAGTCGATTGAATACGATGAACCCTCCTATCGCTTTTGCCTTGATGTACTGAAGATGAAGATCGATCAGGGATCCATCACGGAGCTTCCCTATCCCGATAATGCTTTTGATTGTGTCTGCGCCTTTGATGTGGTGGAACATGTGGAAGATCATCAAAAAGCCATAACCGAACTCTTCCGGGTCTGTAAACCAGGAGGAAAAATATTCATCACTGTCCCTGCCTTTATGTCGCTCTGGAGCAACCATGATGTCGTCAACCACCACTTCCGCCGTTACCAGAAAAAGCAAATGCTGGACCTTTTTTCAGCAAATGGCGGCCGGTTGCTGAGAACCACCTATTTCAATTTCTTTTTGTTCATCCCCATTTTTCTGGTGAGGTCGCTCCAGAGGATTTTCATCCGAAAAAAACAAGAAGAACTGAAACCAGACAATGACATGATCGAATCAGGTTTCATCAATGCTGTTTTTAAATCGATCTTCTCATTCGAAAGGTTATTGCTGAAAAAAATCAATTTCCCTTTTGGTGTATCGCTTTTGGTGCTTTGGGAAAAGAAAAAATGAATTGAGGCCCTAAAAATGATTTCTTCCGGTTCAGGATGAAATTGCGTTATTTTGCTTTTAAATATTGGCCTATACCATGAATGAGTCACCGAACACGCAACTGCAGGGAGAACACGCCGAAATCATGAAGGCAGGAAAACTAGGGTATAAGCTGCAGCGTTACGGTGCCATTTTCAAAGAACTGAAAAACTGGCCTGAATATCTTGCATTCAAGATGGGCATCCATCCTGGAAAAGAGTTTGTTTTCAAGTTCAAAGACGGACACGTCTATCGGGTTCCCAAAAAAATGATAGGACCTTTCAGGGAATGTTTTTTCGATGATCAGTATATGCTCCACTTTGATCAACAGGGCTTCCCAAAAAATCCCGTTATTTTTGATGTGGGGGCCAATGTGGGCTATGCAGCACTTTATTTCTTCCGCTGCTTCCCCCATGCAACCGTCCACTCCTTTGAACCCATGCCCTTCCTGCAGCAAATGATGGAAAAGCACAAAGCACAATATCCAGGCCATGACTGGAACCAGCATCCATTCGGGCTCTGGAAAGAAGATGGCCACATGGATATATTTACGGATGCTCCTGATGATTTCACTTCCATTTCAGGCATAGCCCATTTTGAAAATGCAGTGCACAAGGTGTCCATACAGGTGATGGCATTATCAACATTTATCAATGAAAATAAAATTGATACAATAGACCTGCTGAAAATGGATTGTGAAGGAGCCGAGTATGATATTCTTTTCAACCTTCCTGAAAACTATTTCAGCAGGATCAAAAGAATGGCCATGGAAACACACGAGACCCAGCAGTACACAACAGAGGAAATGGCAACATTTCTGATGGGCAAGGGTTATCAGGTCAAATATGTAACAAGACCCGCCACCCGCACAGGCCATGTCTGGGCCTGGATATAAACAGCCAATGCAAATATGAATATCGGATTTGACGCCAAACGACTGTTCAACAATTTCACAGGACTGGGCAACTATTCCCGATTCGTTCTGGATACCTTATTGGAAGCAGGCAACTCCGACAACTACTATCTCTACACCCCAAAAATAAAAGACCGGCCCGAAACCAAAAGATATCTGCAGGATCCACGCCTGAAGATCATCACTCCTCCATCCTGGATGAAGCCTTCCCCACTGGCAGCAGTTTGGCGGTCGACCTTGCCAATCCATTCGAAAGAATTTTCATCACTTGATATCTACCATGGACTGAGTCATGAACTTCCCATGGGTATTCCTGCACACGTCAAAACTATCGTAACCATTCACGACCTCATCTTCTTGCGTTATCCCGAATTCTATTCAAGGTTTGATGTGATGATGCACTTTCAAAAAGTGAAACATGCTTGCAGGGTGGCCGACAGGATCATTGCCGTGAGTGAACAAACCGCCAGTGATGTCATCCATTTTCTGAAAGCGGATCCTGCCAAGATTAAAGTGATTTATCAGGGATGCCACAGACAATTTCGCCATAAACATACACCTGAAGAAATAACAGTTGTCAGAAAAAAATATGATCTGCCAAACCGATATGTCCTGTCGGTGGGCAGCATTGAGTCAAGAAAGAATGCCATCACTTTACTGAAGGCTTTTGCCATGCTGCCCAAGGATGGAAGACCCGGACTGGTACTGGTTGGAAAAGGAACAACATATCTTGATAAAGTACAAAGAATGATTTCTGAATTGGGCATTGAAAAAGAAGTCAGCCTGATCCTCAACGCCACCTTCAGTGACCTGCCTGCCATCTACCAGGGAGCTACAGTATTTGCCTATCCATCACTGTTTGAGGGATTCGGTATTCCCATCATTGAAGCGATTGAATCTGGAGTCCCGGTGCTGACCTCCAAAGGGTCTTGTTTCGCAGAAGCAGGCGGACCTCAGGCCTGGTATGCTGATCCGCAACAACCGGAAGAATGGGCATCTCACCTGAAAGAAATATTAGGATCCAATAATCACCTACGCATTGCATTGCAGCATGAACATGTGTTGAAATTCAGGCCGGAACAGAACAGGGAAAATTTATTGAACAGCTACCTATTCTGATTGCGTATTCATCAATTCGAGAACCTCAGGCCCAATGTATACGGAACTTGTTCCAAACCATATTGGTGCATGGGATTTGATGCTACAGAGCCATACAATTTTACCGGGCCAAGGCCAAGTTCTGCTACATAGGAAAGCTTGAACTGTTCGAGGTTAAAGTTGGATTTTGTTTTGTCTGTCCCGCCAGGCCCTTTTTGCTTCTGCCTTGCGCTGGAAAGATAACCACCACTAACACCTGCAGAGAACTGAAATCCACGTTTGCCTTTCATGGGATTGGTATTGATGTTCAGCATCACAGGAACGGTCAGGTAATTGGCAACCAATTTGTTCTTGCTCAATTCATTCACTCCTCCACGCTTCGCGTACACTGAGACATCGTCTACATAGGTAATACCTGTCTTGAAGAAATAGTTATTGCTCTCAATTCCCAGTCCGTATTTCAGGTTCAAAACACTTTCAATGATGCTCACCCGCTGCATGAAGAACCAGAGGTTGAAGTTGGAGACCCTGGAAGTTCTCAAAGCAAAATCTCCTTTTGAAGCTGGTACGCTTCCTGCAGGCTTTACAAATGCCTGTGCGGCAGATGTCGCATAATTGGTATTGTCATTGTATCCGGCAAAACCGATGTCATACACGAACCAATTGGTGGATACTTTTTTCGGTTTCTTTTTCTTCAGTACATCACTGGCCGTTTCTGCGATTTTTTTGAGATCAACACCTTCGATGGCCTTCCCCAATTTGTTAATCCCTTCGGAAATTCCCTTTCCTACGATCATCAAACTGCCCATCTTGAGTGTGTCTTCACCAATTTTCGATGAATCAGTTTTGCTGGCTTCCGGTTCATTGGGTTTGACAATGGTCATGTTTCCTATCTTAATGATGGTCGTACCTTTTTTCAACTTGGTTGTATCTGTTTGTGCCATCACTTGCATTGATACAACACCCAATAACAATGCCACTGCTAGATGCTTCATACCTTTCTTTTTTATTAATGATTTTATTTATTGACGGGGATATAAAAATTGGCGACCTGAATAAATTTTTTGTCCTGCGGCGGCTCGTGCTCATTGAGCAGCCTTCTGTTGATGGTCCGAAGAATGGCGCGGAATCCTGATTTTTTCTCCTCTTTCAATGCAGCATTGATAAGCATGGTGGTGTTGGGCTGAGATGCCAATGATACTACAGTTGTTGCCACGCGTTCAGCAGCAGCCAACAAAACCACTTCTGAGAAATTTCCCTTCTGTTGTACCGAAACTTGTTGGGGCGATGAAACAGCAGCAAGATCAGCGGAAACAACCTGCGGAGTAACGATGGCAGTGG
>CANHSD010000112.1 GCA_947463105.1 Chitinophagaceae bacterium | reverse complement strand
TCAGCGAGAAAGGGAAGCAAACAAGACAAAGAGCTGATAATCAATAAAATAAAAAAGTCATCCCGTAGAAACGGGACGACTTCAACGATTGCTTGCCATATGAAAAAAAGATTACTTGGCAGCAGCAGTGTCTGCAACAGCAGTTGTATCAACAACAGCAGTTGTATCAACAACAGCAGTAGTGTCAACAGCAACAGCAGTTGTGTCAGCAGCAGGAGCTTCAGAAGAACCACCACATGATGCGAGAGCTACGATAGCCAAGATTGCGAAAAACTTTTTCATTCTTTTGGGTTTTTGAATGTTAAAATTGAATAATTGTGAATTAATACGCGAAGTAAAAGAAAGTAACCCGAAATTTAAAAGATTTTTTTTTGTTCTTTTGTGGGTTACAAAAATGCCGTACAGGTATTAAAAAAAGATAATTGTGGCTATTACAGAACAAGAATTGGAATTATTCAAGGCCATTGGTAACAATGACAAGGGCGCGATCGAGGCTGTTTACAAAGAAAACTACAGCTTGATCCAACATTTTGTCATCAACAACAATGGTGCAGAGGATGATGCCAGGGATATCTTTCAGGAAGCCATGATGGTGCTGTATGAAAAATCAAGGTTGCCTGAATTTGAACTCACCTGTCAGATCCGCACATACCTTTATTCTGTATGTAGAAGATTGTGGCTCAAGAAGTTACAACATTCCAGACGGATAGAGACCCAAGTGGAGAACTTTGACAGGATTGTGCAGGTGGAGGATGATATTGACGAGCATGATAAGCTGACCATCCAGTACCAGACAATGAGAACGGCCATGGGAAAGATTGGAGAACCCTGTAAAAGCCTCATTGAAGCCTTTTACGTCCACAGAAAAAACATGCTGGAAATTGCCGGTTTTTTTGGATATACCAACGCAGACAATGCAAAGAACCAGAAATACAAATGCCTGGTCAGGCTGAAAAAGCTCTTCTTTGCCCAATATAAAAAAGCTTAACTACATATACAATGGAACAATTCGAATTGACTGAAGTGGTTGAAAGATATCTTGCGGATGAAATGGGCCCTGAAGAAAAGTACACATTTGAGGAAATGAGGAAGAACAACCCCGAATTGGATCAAACGGTAGTAGAATACCATTATTTCCTTGAACAAATGGGCCGTTACGGCGAAATCAGAAGGTTCAAATCCAACCTTTATGACACCCACCATACCCTGCAGGAATCGGGAGAAATCAAGGAACTTCAGCTGACAACCGGTGGCCGCATCATCAACATGTGGAACAAATACCGCAGGGTCGTTGCAGTAGCCGCGTCAATTGCGGGTATAACAGCACTTTTTATCAGTGGGATGATGACCATTTTCACCCCCAAAACCCCTTACAGGGATATTGAGGAATTAAGAAGGAAGGTAAGCAACCTCGAAAAGCAATCCAGCAACCAACGGGCTGAGTTCAATAAATTTAGGACGAAAATTGCCCCAGGTTCAGATGTTAAATTTGGCGGTACAAGTTTCATGATAGACCCCAAAGGTTACCTGGTTACAAGTGCACACGTACTGAAAGGCGCAAAAAAGATTTATGTACAAAGTATTCAGGGTGAAGATTTCCTGGCAGAAATCGTTCATCAGGATGCTAACTCCGATATAGCAGTCATCAAAATCAATGACCAGGACTTTGCGTCTCCAAAGCAATTGCCATATGGATTTACCCGTATTCAAACCGATTTGTCAGAGGCAGTATACACCCTTGGATACCCCAAGGATGAAATTGTCTACAATGAAGGTTACTTGAGTGCGAGGACAGGTCTGGAGGGTGACACCATGTCTTGCCAAATCACCATTTCTGCCAATCCTGGAAACAGCGGAGGCCCCGTATTCAATAAAAACGGAGAAGTGATTGGCATCTTGAATGCCCGTCAAGCTTCAGCCAATGGCGTTGTGTTTGCAACCAAATCAAAGAATATTTTCCAGCTCGTTGAAACATTGAAAGAAGAGGACAAGGACATCAACATCAAACTCCGCAATACATCATCTATCAAAGGAATCAACAGGACCCAACAAGTCAAGAAAGTGCAAGAACATGTTTACATGGTAAAAGTTGTCCTGGGTTAACCTTCACTATATCAGTGCCAAAGGCCACTTGGATATTCTCCGGTTGCCAGCAATTTGTCAATGCCCGCCTTTACTGCAGGTGCATCATTTTTATAGGTTACACCAAACCAAATGGCACTGGTTGGAATAACTTCTACCCTGCCTTCACCATCGCGGATGAATTGGTCGGCAACAATTGGAATAAAAAATTCTGACTTTTCTTCCTGCCCCCTCTCCGAAAGAAACTGTTGAAATAACTTTGAAGAGTATTGAAACACAGAAGGATCAAAGCACCAGAAATTCATTGAAACGATGGTATCCTCAGAGAGTTCAACTGGTTCAAGGCCGTCATCGCAACCCACACTACCATCTTTTTTTGCGATATTCAACCGCTCTGTCACGCCAATAAGATCACCCTTTTCATTAACAGTACAAACCCCTCTGTTGACTGTACCATAATCAGATAATGTTTGCTTCAATTGATACCCAATGATGGAGTAATGCTTTTCATCGCATGAACCCGTCAGAAATGTATAGGCCTTCACAAATGCATCCTGCCCATAAAAATCATCTGCATTGATTACTGCAAAAGGCTCGTTGATCACATCAGCGGCACACAACACGGCATGGGCCGTACCCCAGGGCTTGGCCCGTTCTTCCTTCCTTTGGTATCCGTCAAGATGTGCATCCAGGTGTTGATATACGTATTCGGTCTGGATCCTTCCTTTCAATTTCGGTTCGAATATGGCCTTGAACTGTTCAGCAAAATCTTCCCTGATCACAAAGACCACTTTTCCAAACCCCGCCCTGATTGCATCGTATATGGAATAGTCCATGATGGTTTCGCCTTCTGGACCGAATGCTTCAATCTGTTTCATTCCTCCGTATCTGGAGGCCATACCAGCGGCCAATATCAACAAAGATGGTTTCATGCGAGAATTTTATGGTGCGAAATTAGTCCGAAATTTCAAAGCACCAAAATACGACCTTTGCAAGGATAATGTTAGAAAAAAACATCATACAATCCATCAATGACGAAAAGATTCAATCATCTGGCATCAGCGCTGCTATCTTGAGACTGGACCTGCTGCACCCCATTGTATCGGGAAACAAGATGTTTAAACTCAATCACTACCTTGCTGCTGCAAAGTATGGAGCAAAAAAGGGTATACTAACCTTTGGAGGCGCTTTTTCCAATCATCTTGTTGCTGCAGCCTATGCAGCAAAACAAAACAACCTGGAAGCCATTGGATTTGTGAGAGGAGAAAAACCGAAACAACTTTCTCCTGGTTTAAAAGACTGCATTTCCTACGGAATGCAACTTGAATTTATGAGCAGGGAATCTTTCGATTCAATTGATCTAGCCCAAATTTCAACCGCCTACCCCGAACATGCCATCATTCCTCACGGTGGGTATGGAAGAATGGGGATGTTGGGTGCAAAAGAAATCATGGAGATCCCAGGTGTTGAAGCATTTGACACCGTTGTCGCAGCCTGTGGAACGGGAACAATGGCCGCTGGATTGATTGATGGTTTGGGGTCTCACCAACAGTTAACCCTGGTTTCTGTGCTCAAAAATAATTTTAGCGTATTGGATGAAATCAAGCAATTGTTGTTTGAGGAAGAGATCAAAAACAAACGGTTTGATATCCGTTTTGATTTTCATTTGGGTGGATACGCTAAAAAAAATGAGCTGTTGTTCAAGGCAATGAATGATTTTTTCAGCATCCACCATGTTCCTACCGATTTTGTCTACACAGGAAAACTTGTAAACGCTTTTTACCACATGTTGGAAGCAGGTTCATTCGAGAGAGGTTCAAAAGTATTGTTAATTCATAGCGGAGGCCTGCAGGGAAACCGGTCACTTTGCAACAATGAACTCATTTTTTAATCCCGGGAGGTTACCTTTGTAATCTATGTATAAAACAAAAAACGGAAATACTTTACTTTGTTTCGTTTTTATCCTGCTTTCATTGTCTTCAGTAAAAGCACAGGATAGCCTTCCACATTTTACAGTGAAAGAAAGAAATGGAATGGTGATCATTGGATGGCTCAACCCAGATCCCGAGCTGTCACAACTGATCATCCAACGATCTGTTGATTCACTGACAGGATTCAGGTCAATTGTCTCCATGCCAGATCCTACATCAGTTTCCAATGGCTATGTAGATAAAAAGCCAGGCGTAGCCAATAGCTATTACAGGATTTACTATGTTAAACCCGGAGGAAGATATCTTTTTACAGCAGCCCAAAAAGCTGTCAAAGATTCTCCATTGAATTCCCGCAGTGTGTCCTTGACAACATCTGTAAATGAATGGATTGATGTTAACAATAATGCAAACGCTACGCGTAGCCTGACTCCTGACAAAGCCCTGAAAATAAAAAGAGAAACAGGAAACGGCATAGATCTTTCAGGCAAAATTGATAACAACATCAGGGAAAATGCGTTCACCCCTTCAGGGCTTATCTTTACCAACAATGAAGGGAACCTCATCATCGCCCTGCCGGATGCCAATAAAAAGAAATTCTCACTACGGGTCTTCAAGGAAGATGGCACGCCCATGTTTCAGATGAGAAATATCAAGGAGCCCCAGCTGCTGATTGACCGTTCCAATTTTCTGCACAGCGGCTGGTTCAAATATGATTTGTATGAAGGCGAGAGGCTAAGGGAGCAAAATAAGTTTTTCATCCCTCCTGAGGGGCGATAATTGTACATTGGAAGACCTGTTCGAAATTTTTCATGATCAATGCCTTGACCTCCACCATGTCCACTTCCCCTCCCAACTCTTTTTGCAAAGAGGTAACTTGCTTGTCTGGTATTCCGCAGGGAACAATTGAGCTGAAATAATTGAGATCAGTATTAACGTTCAGTGCAAATCCGTGCATGGTCACCCATCTGCTGCAACGTACACCCATGGCACATATTTTTCTGGCCATCATCTTGTTGGAGGGATCTAACCAAACACCCGTTTCTCCGGGACTCCGGTCTCCCTTCAATCCATAGTGGGCCAATGTGAGGATGATGACATCTTCCAGGCACCTGAGGTACCTGCCAATATCGGTGAAAAATTTTTCAAGATCGATGATCGGATAGCCTACCACCTGACCCGGACCATGAAAAGTGATGTCTCCACCCCTGTTGGTCGGGTAATAGCCAATATTCCTTTGGGCCAATTCCTCCTTGCTGATCAATACATGTTCTTCCTTTCCACTTTTTCCCAGGGTATACACGGGAGGATGCTCACAAAAAAGCAGATGGTGAATGGTTTCACCGGCATCCTCTCCCTTGGCAAGCTTTATTTTCTTGTTGGTATTCTCCAGCAACAGCGAATCCTGAACGCTCCAGGCATCCCCGTATTCTATATCCCCAAGGTCCTGAACATATACCACTTGCTGCATGTTTCTTCAATTGGTGTACAAAGACGTTAACTTTGCAAAAATACGCATTATGCCGCAGGAGAACAGCAATGAAATGATGGGTGAGGAAATCGTTGAGCAAGGATCAGAAGAATTGTATGAACGACTGGCCATCGAAGTAGACAAAGGCCAGGAACCCCTGAGGATTGATAAATTTCTGTTGAACAGGGTGGTTAATACCTCCAGAAACAAGATCCAGCGGGCCATTGACAATGGCATGGTCTTGGTAAACAACCAACCTATCAAGGCCAATTACAAGGTAAAACCTGCAGACCAGATCATTTTTTACTCTGATACTGACCCGGTCACCTACGAAATCATCCCAGAGCAATTGCCATTGAACATTGTGTATGAAGACGACCATATCCTGCTGATCAACAAGCCTGCAGGGATGGTGGTTCACCCCGGTTCAGGCAACTTCAGTGGTACCCTGATCAATGGGGTAGCCTGGCATTTGCGTGAACAACAACCAGACCTTGATGAAACCAAACTACCCCGGTTTGGCATGGTGCACCGAATTGATAAAAACACAACCGGGCTCATTGTGCTGGCAAAGTCTGAGCTGGCTGCTGTAAAACTTGCCAGGCAATTCTTTGAACATACCGTAAAAAGAAGGTACATGGCCCTGGTATGGGGAAATTTTGATGAGGTGGAGGGAACCATTGAGGGCAATATTGGAAGACACCCCAGGTTCAGAAAATTGATGGACGTATTTCCGGATGGCGACCAGGGCAAACATGCCATTACCCATTATACTGTTTTGGAAGACCTCAAATACGTGAGCCTCGTGGAATGCAGATTGGAAACGGGAAGAACCCATCAGATCAGGGTACACATGCAGCACAGGGGGCATCCCCTTTTCAATGATGATGTTTATGGTGGAGACCGGGTAGTAAAAGGAACTGTTTTTACAAAATACAAGCAGTTCGTTGACAACTGTTTTGACCTCTGCAAACGACAGGCCCTTCATGCAAAAACGCTTGGCTTCATTCACCCTGCGACAGGGGAGGAAATGCTTTTTGAAAGTGAGCTGGCTGAAGACATGCAGGCAGTCATCCAAAAATGGAGGGGGTATTCCAACAATGCTCAGTTGACGTCAAGGTCATAAATGGTGGCGGTAAACAACCCCCGCTCCTTGCCCTTGATCAGTACTCCCCAGTTGCCATCGTAACGGATGATTTTGGGATAAAGGTATTTCCCCATTTTTCCTATCTCCACTTGCATGGAAACATTGAATTTGTATATGCCTGCATTGTAGCTCATGCTGTAATTGCGGGCCATTACTTCGAAACTATCATAATTGAACCAGGTCGTCATTTCATCAATTACTACATCATCTTTTTTGTAAAAGGCCAGTCCCTCCTTTATTTTCAGGACAAAAAGATAGGCAGGCTTGCCTTTGTATTCCTGGATATCAATGCTGAAATCATATAAATCTGAATGCCCCTTGTCAAAAACCTTGACCTTGTCGCCCATCAGGGGAATACCCGGAATATCCTTGCCAGGATTGAAAAACAACATCTTCAATTGCTCCTTGTGCTTATCCAACCCTTTCTTTCCCCTGAGGGTTAAACTGATGTCCTTGATGATGTTTGACTGACCGCAGACGGTATCTTTTGAGAAGAAAAGGGAAGCATAGAGCTCGGCGGTATAGTAATTGTAATCGCCACCAGCCTTGTAAAAATCACCGGTGGTTTTTTCCTCAATTACTTTGGTAACCCTACAAGACCTGGAGGCCCATTGCCTGGTCTTGCTGAATAGACTGGCCTCGACCTTACCCTTTCGATCAAACATCCGCACATCATTAAGCGAAGAGTAATTCAGTACCCTCAGGTTCTTGAATGCCTTGTAAAAAGTGGTATCGTTTTCAACGCGTTTGATGAACCCCGGCACATTGGTGCCACTCCTGATCACAACCGGTGACAGGGTAACCTGACGGCCTTGATCATTGATGGTAGTGTCTTTCAACTGGGCAAACAGGCCAAAGGGCAGCCAACCCAACAGCATTGAAACCAATAAAATCCTGTTGTTCATCACTGCAAAAATACAACCAGATCATGGAACATTATTTTTTGTTTCCTGTCTGCTGGATTTCTCTGTTGATTTCCATAATATCTACTGGTTGAGAAAAATCACCCAACAACCATTTGCTGAAATAATCCCCCATCTGCCAGAAAAAATACTCCGTCATGTCACCATAGCCATGTCGTTGCCCTGGCAACAAGACCAAATCAAACCGCTTGTTGGCCTTGATCAAAGCATTGGCCATGCGAATGGTATTGCCGGGATGAACATTGTTGTCAATATCACCGTGAGACAGCATCAAATGCCCCTTGAGGTTTTTGGCCAGTTCTGAATTTTTCTCAATCGCATACAGAAAACTGGTATCTCCTTTATCAGAAACCTGCTCTCTCACCCCATGGTGTTTTTCGCTCCACCACCTGTTGTAAATATTGTTTTCATGATTGCCTGCAGAAGAAACGGCTACCTTGAAGAAATCAGGATAGACCAACATTGCAGCGGTAGACATGAACCCTCCACCGGAATGCCCGTGGATGCCCACGCGGCTGATGTCCATGTAACTGAACCTTTGCCCCAGTTGTTCAATGACTGTTTTCTTGTCGGCCAATCCATAGTCGCGGAGGTTGCCATAGCCATAATTGTGGTACCATTTGGACCTTGACGGATGACCGCCCCTGTTGCCCAGGGTTACTACGATAAATCCAAACTGGGCCAACCTGTCTACACGGTCCATCGCCCTTCCAAAGGCCTTGTTCACGGCTTCTGTCTGAGGTCCGGGGTAGACGTATGCAACAACTGGATATTTCTTCGTTGAATCAAAGTCAAAGGGTTTGTATACCACACCATACAGGTCTGTGATACCATCATCTGCTTTGGCTATAAAAGGTTCAGGAAATTTATACCCTGCCTGCACAAGAGATGAAAGATCCGCTTTTTCAAGGTCCATGATTTTTTTTCCTGTAACATCAAACAAAGCAGAAACTGGCGCAGTATTGACCCTGGAATAATTGTCAACAAAGAAACGCCTGGTATCATCCAGGTTTGCACTGTGGTCATGGTCTCCGGGGTTGAGCAATTTCATGCCACTGCCATCGAGCGCTGTTTTGTAGAGATGCAGATAGTATGGATCTTCTCCGGACTCCTTGCCATTGGCAGTAAAATAGACTGTTCTTGTCTTGTCATCAATGTCCTCAATTTCCTCTACATGCCATGGCCCAGCCGTGATCTGTGATTTCATTTTTCCGGACGAATCATAGAGGTAAAGATGCCCCCATCCGTCGCGTTCGCTCCAATGGATGAATTCCTTTCCATTGTTAAAAAACAGTGGCTTACGGATTTCAAGATAGGTATTCATCCTCTCCTCCACCAGCACCTTGACCTGTTTGGATGCTAAATCAAACGCACAAACATCAATTCTTTTTAGATCACGGCTTGTTCTGCTAAAATAAAATTTGGTATCATCCCCCATCCAGATCATTGGGCGGCGCTCATCATCTCGGGCTCTTTTTTCAACATTGGCAGACCATATACCCAACTCCTGGTCTTTGAACTGGGATGCATCAATTTTTTGCATTTTTTTAGTGGGCATGTCAAAAACCATCATTTCCCTGATAGGAGCCTCTTTTTCTCCAGGCATATGGTACTTATAGGTTTCCAGGGTCGGGCGTGGCTCCGCGATGCTGTTGATTACCCAAAGGTCTTTTACATTACGGCTGTCGGTTCTTGTAACCACAAAATGTTTTGAATTCGGAGACCACATCACCCCTGCAAATTTTCTTTTTTTGCGGTTGGCCGCCTTTTCAAGATTGGTCTCACCAAATGATTCGCCAAATCCATAATTTTCAATGCCATCTGTGGTCAATTTTTCTTCCACAAT
>CANHSD010000111.1 GCA_947463105.1 Chitinophagaceae bacterium | reverse complement strand
TCCCGCAATGGAAAAAACAATCAGTGGCGTATCTGACCGACCAGGGGCACACAAACAAATTTCAGGCAACCCTGACATGATTAAGCAGGTGGAGATGATTGATCAGAATCCTATTGGCAAATCATCACGCAGCAACCCTGTTACCTATATCAAGGCCTGGGATGGGGTGCGGGACCTCTATTCCGATCAGCCGCTGAGTAAAATCAGGGGATACCTTCCCAAGCATTTTTCCTTCAATGTAGACGGAGGACGTTGCGATGCCTGCAAAGGCGAGGGCGAACAAACTGTCGAAATGCAGTTCCTGGCAGACGTCCACCTGACTTGTGAAAGTTGCGGAGGAAAAAAATTCAAGGAAGAAGTATTGGAGGTACAGTACAAGGGAAAGAATATCTATGCTGTGCTTGAATTGAGTGTAGACGAAGCAATCGAATTTTTCAAAGATGAAAAAGACATTGCAGGAAAATTGAAACCCCTGAGCGATGTAGGGCTTGGATATGTGAAGCTGGGTCAATCCAGCGGTACACTTTCTGGCGGAGAAGCACAACGTGTCAAGCTGGCAAGCTTTCTGGGCAGAGGCAAAGGGCATCAGGAAAAAATCATGTTCATTTTTGACGAACCCACTACAGGCCTGCATTTCCATGACATCAAAAAACTATTGACTTCGTTCAACGCCTTGGTAGACCAGGGCCATACCATCATCGTGATTGAACACAATACCGATGTGATCAAGTCTGCAGATTGGGCTATTGAACTAGGACCTGAAGCGGGAGATGAAGGAGGGACACTTGTTTATGCAGGACCACCTGCAGGGCTTAAAAAATGCAAGAAAAGCAGGACCGCTCCCTTCCTTTAAAGTTTTCATCGATTAAAACTTAACAAAGTTTTTTTGTAATTTAACAGCATAGTTAACCCAAACAAAGAACCATGAACAATTCCAGAAGAAGTTTCATTCGCAACAGTGCACTCGCGGCAGCAGGAGTTTCGCTGTTCCAGCAGAATATTTTTGCAGCAGTAAAAAAAGGAGAGCTCACCGGCATCCAACTCTACTCTGTAAGAACAGCCATGAAGGCAGACCCGCTTGGCACCCTGAAACAACTCTCTGACATGGGATACAGGCATGTTGAGCATGCCAACTATGCCAAC
The DNA here is from genome assembly GCA_947463105.1 of Chitinophagaceae bacterium. GTDB lineage: Bacteria > Bacteroidota > Bacteroidia > Chitinophagales > Chitinophagaceae > Pollutibacter. The sequence continues at coordinate 8,387 of CANHSD010000111.1, read as the reverse complement.
AGAAAATTCTATGGATGGAGCGTATCCGAGTTCAAAAAAATATTGAACGGCTTTGGGATGAGCATGCCAAGCGGCCATACTGTATTGGATGCCAAGCATTGGGATGCCACAAAAAAAGACTTCACCAATGAATGGAAATACACGGTAGAGGATGCAGCTGCCATGGGGCAATCATTTGTGATCAGCCCATGGCTGGAAGAAAGCAAAAGAAAATCAATGGGTGACTTGAAATCATTCATGGAAATCTTCAACCGTTCTGGCGAGCTCTGCAAAAAGTTCGGCATGAAATTCGGTTACCACAACCACGATTTTGAGTTCAGTGAAAAAGTCGAAGGCAAGGTGCTTTTCGACATCATTCTTGCTGAGACTGATCCGAATTTGGTGATGCAACAGCTCGATATCGGCAACATGCTCAACGGAGGGGGAAAGGCACTTGAGGTCATGCAACAATATCCCGGCAGGTTTGAATCCATGCATGTAAAAGATGAGATCAAGGCAACAGAAGGACATGAGCCTTTTGAATCTACGATTCTGGGCAAGGGCGTTGTTCCCATCAAAGCAATCATTGATCTTGGCAGGGCATCCGGAACAAAGCATTTTATCATCGAACAGGAATCCTATCAAGGCAAAACCCCAATGGAATGTGCAGAAGAGGACATAAACATCATGAAGAAATGGGGATATAAATAACAACGAAAGCCAGGCAAAACGCCTGGTTTTTTATTTTTCGAAAGGTTTTGACAATATTGAGACAGGGGTTGGAACAAATCATCCTGCATTGTCTTATTATCGTTAAACATGGGACTGAACAATATCAAGGCCAAGATCCTGAAAAAAATCAAACGTGGATTTGGACCAGGATTGGTGACCGGGGCCAGTGATGATGACCCTTCTGGAATTGCCACCTATTCTCAGGCGGGAGCCATGTTCGGATTGGCTGCATTGTGGACAGCAGTATTTACTTTTCCGCTGATGGCCGCCTTGCAGGAAATGTGTGCAAGGATTGGACTGGTTACCAACAAAGGCTTGATTGGAACCATCAAAATGTTCTATCCCAGATGGCTCGTACTGCTTATTGTTGCTGTAAGTTTCACGGCCATTATTTTAAACATCAGTGCAGACCTTGCCGGGATGGGCGCAGTCTGCAACATGTTAATTCCTGCTGTGCCTGCCCCGTTTTTCAGCATTGGCTTTGGGATCATCCTCTCTTACTCAATTGTGGTGTTGCCCTATTCCAAAATTTCACTTTACCTGAAATGGCTCTGCCTTTCCTTGTTCTGCTACATCATTGTCCCTTTTCTCACATCTCAAGACTGGAAAGCCGTGCTAAAGGCAGCCTTTGTTCCAGAGATGATCTGGAGCAGGGAGTATTTACTGATCATCATTGGCATTTTGGGAACCACCATCTCTCCCTATCTTTTTTTCTGGCAAACATCCATGGAGGTGGAAGAGGTGGAAGAAAGAAAACTGGTGGTGGACAAAAGGATCATCCATGGAATGCAGAAAGATATCAAGTCTGGCATATTTTTTTCCAACCTGGTCTTCTTCTTCATCATTCTTTCCACAGGCACTGTATTGCATGACACAAATCCTGCTGAAATCGAAACAGTAGACCAGGCTGCACTTGCCCTTAAACCATTGGCGGGCGACCTGACTTATCTGTTATTTGCTATCGGTGTGATTGGCACCGGACTGTTGGCCATTCCAGTTCTGGCTGGATCATTGTCGTATATGGTGAGTGAAACGATGAACTGGAATGAAGGACTCAATAAAAAATTTCATGAAGCCAAAGGATTTTATGTTGTCATGGTGATTTCAATCCTGGTTGCCATTTGCATCAACTTTACAGGAATTTCTCCTGTAAGGGCATTGGTGATTACAGCCATCATCTATGGGCTGACGGCCCCCTTGTTGATCTTTGTAATCCTGCTGGTAAGCAACAACAAAAAAATCATGGGAGATTACACCAATAAACCCTGGTCGAATATTTTTGGTATTGCTGCATTCCTGCTCATGGTTTCAGCGGGCATCATGCTCCTGTTTGTTTAAGCATGAGTCAAATATGGTTGTTCAGCAGATCAATCTCCGCCCATCCAGAGGGCCCCACCAACACTTGCCCGTGAAGCACCGGTAACCGTTTGGATGACCGTTTCCTCTTCTCGCCACCGCAGCACACCCAACAAGGCCATGACCAGGGCCTCCTTGTATTGTACAGTGGCATGATCAGGAACTTCGATTTCCATTGCATAAGGAGAAAGGTGCTTCTCAAGCCGAGAAACAAGATAACCATTCAGTGCTCCCCCGCCTGTAACCAATAGCTTCTCCCGGGTAGGATCAACCTTCCTCTTTTGGCTGATGCGCTCAACTGATGCTGCAACTTGTACCGCAACATGTTCAACATAGGTGGCAAGTGCATCAGCTGGAGCCAAGGCAAATGAATTGACTAGGGGAAGAATGTCTTCCGTTCCAAATTCATTGGCCAGTGATTTTGGATAATCCTGCACGTAAAATTCCTTTGCATTCAGTTGATCCAGCAATGCCTCGTTGATGCGACCGGCAGCCGCTAACTGGCCATTCTCATCAAATTCCTTACCCACTGCGTGGGCCAGCATGTTCAGCACACGATTGGCAGGACAAACATCAAATGCATCATAATAAGCATCGCCGTTAAAAGATATGTTGGCGATTCCTCCAATATTTAAAAAATAACGGTGTGATGAAAACAACAGCTTCTCTCCCATGGGAACAATAGGCGCCCCTTGCCCGCCCAGTGCCACATCCAGCGAGCGAAGGTCTGACACCACCGGGAGTGCCGTTCTGGCTGCTATTGCAGCACCTTCTCCAATTTGAATGGAATGCGAACCAGGGACATGGAATACCGTATGGCCATGGGATGCAATCAATCCAACCTTGTATTCCAATTGGTTGGCTTCGATAAACCTGTTGATCTGATCACCAATGAAACTTCCGTAATCGGCATCCAATTTAACAAAATCCACTGCCGCCATTTTAGGTGCTTGGCTTAACTTGGACTGCCATTCAGCTGGATAAGGATAGCAATCAGCTTTTAACAAGCTGTATTGCCATTTTCCTCCCAACTCTTCAATTTCAGCAAATGCAAGGTCCAATCCATCCAACGAACTACCACTCATGATCCCAATCACGCGATATAACATAGATAATGTTTAGTTTTGTAAGATACCCCGAAATTAAAGTATTGTATGGTCAAAAACCTAAGTGAAAGCCATTCACTTGTCAGCAATTGGATCAGCGAGTTAAGGGACACCGCAGTTCAGGGTGACAGGATGCGGTTCCGCAGGAATATAGAGCGCATTGGTGAAATCATCGCCTATGAAATCAGCAAGAACCTGCCCTGGGAAGAACAAGATATTACGACACCATTGGGCATTGCCAAATCAAAAATATTAAAAACACAACCCGTACTTGGTACCATCCTTAGGGCTGGCTTGCCACTGCACCAGGGAATGCTGAATTATTTTGATAAGGCAGACAATGCATTCATTGCGGCTTACCGAAAGCATCACGCAGATGGAAGTTTTGACATCAGCCTGGAATACCTTGCCTGTCCGGTGATTGACAGGCGGGTGTTGATCCTTTGCGATCCCATGCTTGCCACTGGTGCCTCCCTTGTGAAAACAATTGATTTGCTTAAAAAAGAAGGTAGCCCTTCAGAAATACATGTTGCCGCAGTTATTGCCTGTACCGAAGGGATTGAATTTTTGAGGAGGCATGAACCAGCAGTGACTATATGGTGCGGATCGATAGATGAAGAACTGACTGCAAAAGGATATATCGTACCGGGCTTAGGTGATGCAGGAGATCTTGCGTTCGGAGAAAAATCCCAATCCTAACCAGTTCCCATCCAATGAACAAACACCCATTCCGTATTTTTTTCTGCCTTGCCATCATGTTGATGGCATCATCACTGCGTGCACAAGACCCCCATTTTTCTCAATTTTTTGTTTCACCCTTGACGTTGAACCCGGCCTACACTGGAAAATTCAGTGGCACCTATCGTTTTTCAGGAAACTTCAAAAAACAATGGCCAACGGTCAACAATGCCTTTACCACGTCTACTGCGGCGATTGACTTCAGCATCCTGGATAAGAACCTGCCTGAGAATGATACCTGGGGTGTAGGGCTCATGGCTGTGAACGACCAAAGTGGAAACAAGATCCTCAACAACTCATTTTATACCCTCAGCACGGCCTACACCAAAACCCTTGATGAAGATGGAATGCACCAGTTGGCCATTGGCTTTCAGGGCACTTATGCCAGTAAAAGGCTGGATGTAAGAAGGGCTGATTTTGAAGATGAACTGACTGCGCTTGGCTTTACAGGGATGACCACCGAGGCATTTGCCAACAGCCCTTTTTCCATCAACTATCTTGACATCAATACAGGCTTCATCTATTCACTGAGCACCAATGGAGACAACGGTTTTTATATTGGAGGATCCGTGTACCATGTCAACAGGCCATCTGAGTCTTTCAACGGAGGAAATTATTTGCTCAATACAAGAACAACCTTGCATGGTGGGAGTTATTTTCCAATAGGACAATATGGCTTTTTTCATGCCAGCATCATGCACCAGGTACAGGGAGCAGCAAAAGAAACCATTGCAGGAGGAGCTTTTTCCTATACCATGGGAGGCAGCCCTGAAAGCCCTTTGGACCTCTATGCTGGCGCATGGTACCGGTTGGGCGATGCATTGATTCCTTATATGGGCATTGAAGTAAACCATTTCAGGATTGGTGTTTCTTATGACATCAACACCTCTACCCTAAGGCCCGCTTCTATCTCCAGGGGAGGAACAGAGTTGTCCATCATTTACATCAATCCATTTAGTGATCCGCTGAAGCGAAAAATCAACTGCCCGAAATTCTAGGCAATCATTTCAGGATGGCCATCACCAGTGGAACCAGGAAATAACTGGCCAATACAATCAACAGGATGCTGATCAGGTTCATGACAAAACCAGCCTTGATCATTTCCTTTAATTTGATGTGACCGCTTGAAAATACAATGGCATTGGGTGGCGTACCCATGGGCATCATGGAGGCACAACTTGCAGCAAGGGTCATGGGTATGCCCAACATGAAAGGATTGACGCCCACGGCATCTGCAATGCCAGTAACTACCGGGGCAAATACAATCACCTGGGCCACATTGCTCATTACTTCACTGATAAAAATAGATAGCACGGCTACAGCGACAATGAGCAAAAGCAATGAATTTCCTGAAAATCCTGCCAACCATTTTCCCAACATTCCAATCAGGCCAGCCTTTTCCAAAGCTGTTGCCAGTGTAATGCCTCCGCCGAATAGCAATAAAATTCCCCAGGCCATTTTTGAGGTATCCGCCCATACCAAAATTTTATCCGCTGATTCTTTTGAATGGCCAGAAGGCACAATGAACATCAGCAAGGCACCAAAAACTGCTATCATGTTATCATCCAGTTTGACTATTCCCCATTGATTGATCAGGTCTCTGGTAATCCAAAGTGTTGCAGTAAGCAAGAAGATACCCATTACCCTTTTCTCCGGAGTGCTCATTGGTCCCAAATCTTTCAAGTCATTTTTGATGAGGGCATGCATCTCTTTATCTGAATCGATTCTGTTGGGAAACATTTTCACCAAAACAAGATAAAGGGAAAACAAGAGCAGAATGGCTACGGGCGTGGCAACAAACATCCAACCAAAAAAGGAAATATCATAGCCGAATTTTTTGCTGATGAAAGAGGAATAGGCAACATTGGGCGGGGTACCGATAATGGTGGCTATGCCTCCAAAATTGGAAGCATAGGCAATGGCCAGCATGATGCAGAGTGCAAAATTGCGCAGGTTGGGATTATGGTCATTCTTTGCATATACAACTGCAATGACTGATGCTGCAATCGGATACATCATCATGGTGGTGGCTGTATTGCTGAGCCACATGCTGATGAATCCTGTGGCAAGAATAAAACCCAATATGATCCTGTTTCCTCCTGTTCCGGTAAACTGTACAATAGACAAGGCAATGCGCTTGTGCAGGTTCCATTTTTCAATGCCCAATCCAATCATGAATCCCCCCATGAACAGAAAGATTACTTCATTGGCATAGGGCGCAGCTGTTTCACTGATTTTGGAAATACCCATCAGAGGAAAGAGCACCAAAGGAATGATGGATACTGCCGGCATGGGAATGGCTTCTGTTATCCACCATGTAATCATGAGGACAGCGCTTGCCAATACCCTGTTGGCAAGCGGTTCCAGCGTGAAAGGGTTGATAAAAAGGACCAACAAAAACAAAGCCGGACCACTGAGCAGTGCCAGGAAAGACTTGGACGGAAGGGCTAGTTTATTCATCAGCGCGGAGTTTGAATGAAGATAGTCCATTATTGAAAAGCCTGGTGCAGCATTGATCAATGCCAACACAATCCATTTGACTTTAAATGTGTATTTTGCCATCCATCAGAAAATGCTCAAAGAAATCGTCATATCCATTCAGTCCTATTTCAGGGCCCATGCGTTCATCAGAGCACATAAGCTTTGGAAATGGATCATCATTCCAGGAATTTGCTATGCCATCCTCTTTGGCATCAGCATGTACTTCTTCTCCAAATCCGCCAATGCTGCCATTGAATGGCTGACAAAAGAAACAGGTTTGCAGGTATGGTTGACCCGCCTACAAGACAGCTGGATCGGCTTTCTGTTTACCGTAGGGGGCATCATGCTTTGGCTGATCCTTATGCTGTTGTACTTCTCGCTGTTCAAATACATCTGGTTGATTCTGGGTTCTCCTGTCTTTTCATTTCTCAGTGAAAAAACAGCCTCCATCATTGAAGGGCAACCTTTCGAATTCAAACTGCGCCAATACCTGTCTGATGTGGTGAGGGGAATAAGAATGGCTGTCAGGAATACACTCTGGCAGACAGTCTATATCATTTCCATTATTTTCCTTTCCTTGCTTCCTTTCATCGGCTGGGCCACCCCTGTTCTGGCCATCCTCATCGAGTGCTATTACTACGGCTTCTCCATGCTGGATTATTCCTGTGAAAGAAACAAACTCAGTACCACAAAAAGCATCGACTTTATTGGGCAACACAAGGGCCTGGCCATTGGCAATGGAATTATTTTCTACATGCTGCATTGTGTTATTTTTGTGGGATGGATTTTTGCTCCAGCCTATGCCGTGATTGCAGCCACCATCAGCATGCACGAAATCAAAGAAAAACAATCTTTTGCCTGAGACGAATACCATGAATGGAAAAGTAATGTTGATACCAATTGCACTGGCAGAAGATGGCTATGATGCCCTGCCAGCATCAATTGCAGCCGCCATCAATGCATGCCAGGTATTCTTTGCAGAAAATACAAGGACAGCCAGAAGGGCATTTAAAAAAATTGATAAATCCTTTGATATTGATGCCAGAATATGGCATGAAACAGGACAGGCAGAAGAAGAAAAAATCGAGGCCTTTAAAGCGCTTCTGAAAGAAAACAAAACGATTGGTATTGTCAGTGAATCTGGTTGCCCTGGCATTGCAGATCCCGGGCAAAAATTGGTAGCCGTTGCACATGAAATGAAAGCGCAGGTGAAGCCCTTCAGTGGACCCAGCTCAATCCTACTGGCACTGATGGCCAGCGGCATGAATGGCCAACAGTTCACCTTCAACGGATACCTGCCCATAGCATCAGGAGAACGTGAAAAAATGATCAAAACACTGGAGAAAAAAGCAGTCAATGAAAACTTCACCCAGCTGTTTATTGAAACTCCCTACCGCAACAACCAAATGCTTCAGTCGCTGCAACAAGTGCTGCAAGACAATACAAAACTCTGTATTGCCTTCCACCTGACTTCGGGGGATGAATGGGTGATGACCAAAAAGATATCCGAGTGGAAAAAAAACAGCATCACCCTGCCCAAGGAACCTGCCATTTTTATCATTGGCAATTAGCCTCCTTTACAAACCATACTGGCTGACAAGGTAGACCATGGCCGCCATCACAACCGTTCCCAGGTTCAATTCCCTTTCACTGACCGCTTCAAAAACATCTGTTTTGGCATGGTGAAGATCCATGTAGCGCTGTGAGTCAGGGTTCAATCCTATCAGGGCAGTGCCCAGAGGGCGAAGCGGACCAATATCAGCACCACCGCCACCTACTTTGAATTCCGAGGCTCCGTAAGGATGAAAAAGCGGTTTCCAGGACATGATTTTTTCACTTTGCTTGGCATCTGCAGAAAAGCCAAATCCCCTTGGTGTGAAACCACCGGCATCACTTTCCAAGGCCATGATGAATTTCTTGTTTTCTGTTTTGGCCACCTCACCATATTTTGTACCACCCCTTAATCCGTTTTCCTCATTCATGAACATGACGGCG
>CANHSD010000110.1 GCA_947463105.1 Chitinophagaceae bacterium | reverse complement strand
GTGAGTGACCTGACCATAGGTCTTGTTGCCATTTACCAATGGTTCCCTTAACTGTGATTCGTACTTTGTAACACTCATGCGTTGCTCATTTATGAGATTTCCCTGCTTTCTTTATTAATGTGCTGCTTCAGCTTTCTTTTCTTCCTTGTGCGCGCCTTCCACCTTGTGCTCACCTGCTGCTGCAGGTGCTGCCTCATGGTGGGCTTCTTCGGAAACACCCACATGCCTGTCGGTATTCCTGATCTTCGCGAGGTAGCTCACATTGGGCAATACGTGGATCTGCTCCAGTGTATAGAATACCCTGTTTGTTTGTTCCTCGTTGCGGATCACGCTGATCGGGCTTTTCTTGTCGTTTACATTACCGAAGACAATGGCGTTGGTAGGACAAGCTTGCTGACAGGCGGTTTTGATATCCCACTTGCCATCAGCACCAGTTTCAAGCGGCCTGTTGGCCTTCTTTGCCTTCAACTTGCCTTCTTGCAAACGTTGTACACAGAAAGAACATTTTTCGATCACACCACGAGACCTTACGGTTACGTCTGGGTTCAATACCATCCTGGTAAGATCGTCGTTCATCATCATCACTGAATCATCCAATATACCCTTCTGGTTGTCCGCGAAGCTATCTGCTCCCATGTAATCAGCCCAGTTGAAACGCCTTACTTTATAAGGACAGTTGTTGGCACAATAACGTGTACCGATACAACGGTTGTATGTCATTTGGTTGAGGCCCTCGCTGCTGTGGTTGGTGGCATTCACCGGGCAAACGTTCTCACATGGAGCGTTGTCACAGTGTTGGCAAAGCATAGGCATGAACACTACGTTCAGGTCATCGAGATTATCTGCACCTGAATCATCACGGAAAGTAGCAAAATACCTGTCGATACGGAGCCAGTGCATTTCATGAGCGCGCATCACTTCAGATTTACCTACAACTGCAACGTTGTTTTCTGAAGTACAGGCCACCGTACATGCTCCACAACCGATACAGGTATTGAGGTCGATGCTCATTCCCCATTTCGGACCTGGATAAGGATGGCTTGGGTAAAGCGTTCCTTCTGCAGCGTAGTCATTGGTGTTTTTTGCATAGTCCTCAACAAGCTTGTGCCTGTCGTCAGCCAATACAGTTGGGTTCTTCTTGAAATCAACCAAAGAGAACTCGCGCACTACTTCGTCGCGGCCCTCGTATTGGTTATGCGTTTGGGTATAAGCGAGTTTGAAGGTTTCATTGGTTTTTGCTACGGTTACGCCAGCAGCGCTGTAAACAAAAGATTTTCCATCGAAGCCTACAAGCGGGAAAGCATTTTGACCAACATTGGCGGCAGCACGTCCTGATTTCTCAGAGCGGCCATAACCAAGGGCAAGCGCGATTACATTCTTGTGCATGCCAGGAATAACGAGTATAGGCAACTTCATTTCCTTTCCACCCACCTTTACAGCAATGACAGGCTTGGTTACTTCAACCTCATAGTTGTCATCCACAAGGATACCGAGTTCTTTCGCAGTTCCATAAGAAATGATTGCGTAGTTGTCCCAGGTGGCCTTTGTGATAGGATCGGGCATTTCCTGCAACCATGGGTTATTGGCTTCCTTGCCCGCACCGATGGCCACTTTCGGATAAACCACGATTTCCATTCCTGCAGCAGGTTTTGCAGCAGCAATAGCGGAGGCAGCAGCAGCAAGGGCTGCACCATTATAACTTCCGGAAGCAGCGGCAGCAGGGGTTTCAACCACACCATCCTGAAGGGCTTTGTCCCAGGCAGCCTGTGAGCCGAATTTTCCGAGCCAGTATTGTTTGAAATGATCTCCGTAAGAAGTTGCATCTCCAGACCACTTCAACAAGGAAGTCTGGAAAGCCCTTGTCTTGAACAATGGAGCGATGGTAGGCTGGATGAAGCTCAGGTAGCCTGATTTCATTTCAGCATCACCCCAGCTTTCAAGGAAATGATGGTCTGGAATGGCAAACTTGCAAAGTGAAGTTGTTTCATCTTCCCTATCATTGAAAGAAACAGAAACGGCCACTTTTGACAATCCTGATTCAAATTTCTTCGCATCAAAATAATCGTACGCAGGATTCACGCCATGGATCAACAAGGCGCCGATCTTTCCTTCGTTCATTTCCTGAACGAGCTGGACCATTGCAGCATCATCTCCCTGACGGGTATTCAATGTAGTACCCCAATCGATAGTGGTGCCATAAGCACCGAGGAGCTGGTTGATGGCATTGACAACCAACTGAACATTGGCATCATTGCTTCCGCTCACAACAAGCGAAGCGGCACCTGAGGCTTTCAATGAGGCAACAGCCTGCTGGATGCCTTTTTTAAGGCGATCGTCAGACAATGATGGAGCAGCCACTGCACCACCAAGGGCTGCATAGATATTCAAGGCCACGGCACCCGCCTCTGAAGGAAGGTGAACATAGCGATCATCTGCATTGGCACCAGTAAGGCTGAGCATGCTTTCAAACTGAATATGCTTGCTCATCTCAGGATTCTTCTGGTTGATCTTTCTGCCTGCAGCGTACTGGCGGGCGTATTCAACCGGGCTCAACCATGTTCCAAGAAAATCAGCACCAAGGCTGACGATGGTCTTGGCTGCGTTGAACTGGTAAGAAGGGATGGCCCTCTTTCCAAAAGAAGCGGCATTGGCATTCAGCAAACCACTGGAAGAAATGGCATCATATTGAATATGACGTGATCCGGGTTGCTTGGCCAAAAATGCTGCAATAATATTCTTGGTGGTAACAGAGTTGATGGTTTCGGTCAGGAGAACGGTTGGTTTTCCACCGGTTCCTGCCATGGCATCTGCAACCAATTTATCAAATGCATCAAATGTACTTACCTCCTTGCCGTTGGCGAGGGGGTAACGGAGGCGTGCGGTGTCATAAACGCCCAAGACTGAAGCCTGCACACGGGCAGATGTACCGCCATTGGTAATGGTAGAAAGATCGTTTCCTTCGATCTTGATGGGCCTGCCATCCATGACCTTTGCTACAACCGGTATGGCATCTCCATCCAATACATAGGTAGTTGCATAATAATTGGGAATACCTGGAGTGATGGTATCAGGCTTGTTCAAATATGGAATGCTCTTTTTGATAGGCATTTCACAACTGGCGGCAGCGGCGGCTGCAGCAGTGCTGAATCCGAGGTATTTAAGGAAGTCCCTTCGGGGCGCTTTTGATTCAAGCAGTCCATTGTCCTGATCACCAGTAGTCAGGTCTTCACCAAATTCATCCTGGGTTCTTTCCTGGAAATTTTCACTGTTTTTCAGTTCACCGAAACTCTGCCAGTATTTTTTTTGCTTCATAACAGTTGTTAGATTGTGCTTAGTATGAGATGTTTCTGAGCGTTCTTTTTAGTAGTGACATTTTTGACATTCTGTTCCGCCAATCTTCTCGACGGTAACACTGTCGATCTTCTTGTTCTTCATATCCTCGTGGAACTTCTCATAAATGCTGTAAAACTTGTTCTCCTTGAACTGCACCTTGGATTCCCTGTGGCAGTTTATACACCATCCCATGCTCAGGTCAGAAAACTGGTACACTTCATCCATTTTCTGGATCTCGCCGTGGCATGTCTGACAGTTTTGTTTTCCGGCAGTAACGTGTTGGGCGTGGTTAAAATAAACGTGATCAGGGAGGTTGTGGATGCGAACCCATTCGATGGGCTTGCCGTTGCCAGTGTATGTCTTTTGACTTGGATCCCAGCCAGCATACTGATAAAGCTTTTGTATTTCGGCGGTACCGTCTACTTTGCTTCCGTCTTCTCTGTACAATTGCGGGCCCTTTGCATATTCATTGATTCCCATGTGGCAGTTCATACAAACATTAACGGAAGGAATGTTGGAGTGCTTGCCCTGTTGTGCACCGCCATGGCAATACAGACAGTTGATCTGGTTGATACCTGCGTGAACAGTATGAGAGTAAAAGATAGGTTGTTCTGGTTGGTAGTTTTTTGATCTGCCCAGTCCTTGTGCGCCTTGAAAAGTCATATATCCCCCTCCAAGGAAAAGAAGGATAGCAAAAATGGCGATATAGGCCTTATTGCGATAGAATGGGATGGGCTCTGCAGTTTGCGCACCTTCTGCCTCATCGGACATTTTGCGGAGGTTGCTGTTGACCTGTAACAAAATGAGTGCAATGACTGCGAGAACAAGTGTCAAAATACCATACAACAGGTTTGAATCGGACTCACCAGCATCTGGCGCGGCACTCCCGTCAGCAGGAGCAGCTGTTGCAGCAGCAGCCTTTGCACCACCTGTATTGATATATCCAAGAATGGCGTCGATGTCAGCATTCTTCAACTCTGGGAAGGCTGACATTTGTATCTTATTGTATTCGTTGTACACGGTCACAGCGCGGGGGTAACCCTTCTTGATGACCGCAGCACTGTTCCGTACCCAATCGTACAACATGGCCTTGTCGTCCCAGCGGTCTTCAACACCTTTCAGTGCCGGACCAACGAGCTGCTTGTCAATGGCATGACAGGAAGCACATTTTTGGTTGAACAGGGCCTTGCCGTCCTGGGCATTCAGCGCCAGGGTACCGGACAAAAAGACCAATAAAACGAATACTGAAATAATTTTTTGAAATGCTGTTCTTTTCTGATTCATACCCTCAGTGAATTGTGGTTGAAATGGAACCGGGTTCCAGTGATCGCGTGCAAATTTAGCACAGGATTTCAACAATATATCAACATCCAGATATTTTTTTTGATGCAGTACTGGCCTGCATTTCAAGAGATTGTATTTGTTCCCTCCCATCAATTGTCACAAAAACGTAAGCTTTGAAGGCATTCAAATAATTAAGATTGTGAAAACCGCACCGAATCTCTTTTTTTCTTCTCTTTGCAGCATGTTTAACAAATTGCAGCAAAAGTGGAACGTTTCATCGGGCCAGCTCTTTCTGATCCTTTGCACTTTTGCCGTCACGGGAACAACTACAGCGTATATTTCAAGGGTAGCCACTTCATGGGTGGGTTTCGATGAAACCACTTTTTGGGCCTGGAAACTAGCCCTCAGGCTTTCTATTCTGATCTTCGGATACCAGATCATCATCCTCATCGTTTCTTTTTTCTTCGGCCAATTCAGGTTTTTCTGGAACTATGAAAAGAAGATTCTCCGCAGGGTCGGGCTTATCCCCAAAGAACCCATCAGGCTGGCTATTTTTGCATCAGGCAAAGGAAGCAACGCTGAAAAAATCATACAATACCTTGAAAATCATCCTGTTGTATCTGTTTCATTGGTCCTGTGCAACCGCTCCGGTGCCGGAGTCCTGGACATTGCAGCCAGGTACGGGATCAAAACAGTTTTGATAAGCAAGCCCCAGTTTGACAATTCCAACGAATACATACAAGTACTTAAAAATGAGGGGATTACTCATATTGTTTTGGCTGGCTTTCTTTGGAAAATCCCAGAAAACCTTGTGAAGGCCTACAACAATAAAATTGTAAACATCCATCCGGCCCTTTTGCCCGCCTATGGTGGAAAGGGCATGTATGGAGAAAAAGTTCACCAGGCTGTGATCAACGCCGGCGAGAAGAAAAGCGGTATCACCATTCACCTGGTGGATGAGCATTATGACAATGGCAAGCGGCTTTTTCAGGCCACCGTGGAGGTGCTTTCAACCGACAACCCGGATACATTGGCAGAAAAAATCCATGCCCTTGAACATGCCCATTATCCAAAAGTAATTGCAGAGTGGCTGAAAGTCAAGTAGTTATATTTTTATTACGTTTGTATTAACATTTCTTTGGGCCATTGCAACCCAAACTTACGGGCAGCGGTTTTATATTTACAAGATCTGAAACATCCTTCCATTATATTGAAATTACTCTTGCCAGTGCTGTTGTTGTTCATCGGCTCAACCGGCTTTTCCCAGGTTTGGTTGACAGGAAGGGTATATGATTCCACTAGGATGGTTCCGGTTGGGGCAGTAAAAGTCAGTTCCAAAAATGGGGAAATAACTTTCACAGACTCCATCGGCAGGTACGGAATCACGGTTGACAACAACGACTCTGTCTTTTTTACCTTCCGGGGGAAATCTACGATGCTTTTCCCGGTTAGCACCATCCGGTATCCTGCTGGATTTGATATTGCCCTGCAGGTCAGGGTACAAGACAGGTACCAGACCCTCAAGGAGGTTGTGGTGATCGGAAAATCTTATCGACAGGACTCCCTTGAAAACCGGGAGAAGTACAGGAAAGTTTTTGAATTTGAGGGTGGCGGACTGCAAACAACTTCAGCCGGTAACCTGGATCCCAATAGCCTGATCAACGCCTTCAAGTTCAGGAGAAACAAGGTGATGCGGAGCTTCCAAAACCGGTTGGTATTGGAAGAGCAACAGAAATTCATTGACAGCCGGTTTACAAAAGCGCTGGTCCGCCAGATTACAGGTCTATCAGACCGCGACCTGGAACGCTTCATGACCCTCTGGCGCCCTAGCTATGAATTCATCGCCTTCAATGATGAATACCAATTCCATAAATACATATTGGAAGCATCTAAGTATTTCAAGACTGGGGTCATGCCCAGGAACAGCAACTGAGGGGGTTGAACTTCCCTCAACCTCTGCTCTTTTTCAGTAACTTCAACCTTCATTCATCCCACATGAAAAAAATTCTGCTGATCACTTTGTCTGCGGGCTTGTTTTCCGCTTCTATTGCACAAACCGCCAAACCAACTGGCCAAAACCTGAAACCCCAAAGTAGCTTGTCTGCTGAACGCCTGAAAACGGCCGATCAGGTCATCCAATCCTGGGCAGACAAAGGATGGATGAACGGAGGCGTGGGCCTTATCATGCGGAATGGAAAGGTTGAGTATTACAAGGCCTTCGGATACGAGAACATCGAAAAGAAAACACCCATGCGGACCGACCATATCTTCCGCATCGCCTCACAGACAAAGGCCATCACCAGCACGGCGGTGATGATGCTTTTTGAAGAAGGTAAGTTTTTGCTTGACGAGCCTGTCTCCAAGTTCATCCCTGAGTTCAAAAATCCTAAAGTGCTGGACAAGTTCAATGCAGCAGACAGCAGCTATACCACCCTTCCTGCCAAAAGGGAAATCAGCATCCGCGACTTGTTGACCCATACCTCAGGCATTGGCTATGCGCAAATCGGTTCGTCTACCGCCAAAGCCATCTATGCCAAAAATGGTGTTGTTGGTGGCATTGGTGTAAAAGACATCAGCCTGGCTGAAAGCATCAAGAGGCTAGGGGCGTTGCCATTGTTTCATCATCCCGGTGAAAAATATTTATACGGTCTCAACACCGATGTACTGGGCTATCTTGTTGAAGTGGTTTCTGGCATGACACTGGATGAATTCTTTCGCAAGCGGATCTTTGAACCGCTGGGCATGAAAGACACCTACTTCTACCTGCCAAAAGAAAAACAACAACGATTGGTGAGCCTTTATTCGCACAAGGAGGGAAAGTTGAAAATGATGGAACCAACCTATTCACTGACCGGAACTTTTTACAGGGACTTCCCCAACATGGATTTCAAGATGTTCAGTGGTGGTGGCGGACTTTCTTCTACCATCATGGACTATGGCATCTTTTTGCAGATGATGTTGAATGGTGGCGAATACAATGGTGTGCGCATCCTCAGCAGAAACAGTGTGCGCATGATGACCCAAAATCAGATTGGCGAAATCAGCAATGGGAACGATAAGTTTGGTTTGGGCTTTGGCATCATCACTGCTGCAGGAAGCGGAAAGCTGCCAACCAATGAAGGAACCTTCAGCTGGGGCGGCATGTTCTCTTCAACCTATTGGGTTGATCCAAAAGAAAAAATCGTGGGTCTTTTCTTCACCAATATCTACCCCATGCAGTTTGGGGATATTCACGACCGCTTCAAAGTGCTGATGTACCAATCCATCAATGATTAAAACATGAAAAAAATCTTTCTTTCTGCGCTGTTGATTGCATCCGGACCGATGCTTGCTATTGCACAACCCTTCAAAAAAATTCACCAGAAAGCCATTGTGATTGATACGCACAATGATTTCATCAGCACTGGACTTGAAAAAGGAAAAAGCTTTGACCAGGACCTGAAAGGCATCACCCATTCGGATCTTGGAAGAATGAAAACAGGCGGAATTGATGTGCAGGTTTTTTCTATTTTCTGTGATGAAAATTATGGGATGGGCACCGCCTATGCATTTGCGAACCGCGAAATAGATACGCTCTACGCAGCAGTGAACCGCAACCCCGACAAGATGATGCTGGTGCGCAATACGGCAGACCTGACAACTGCCGTGAAAACCGGAAAGCTTGGATCCATGATTGGTGTGGAGGGGGGACACATGATCGAAGACAGGATAGACTACCTTGAAAAATTATACGAACGTGGCGTGCGATACATGACGCTTACATGGAACAACAGCACTTCCTGGGCCAGCTCGGCTGCTGATGAAAGGGCAAAAAAAGACCTGGGTCATCCGTATGGATTGAATGCACTGGGCGAGTCCATTGTAAAGCGCATGAACGAACTGGGCATGATTGTTGATGTTTCGCATGTGGGTGAAAAAACATTTTATGATGCCTTGCGCATCAGCACAAAACCCGTGATTGCTTCACACAGTTGCACCTATGCACTCTGTCCTGTTCCCAGGAACCTGACAGACGATCAAATCCGGATGATAGGAAAAAACAACGGCGTGATCCACCTGAATTTTTATTCGGGATTTGTGGACAGCAGCTTCCGCGAAAAAAACAATGCCTTCATCAGAAAGCACCAAAAGGAAAAAGATTCTTTGCTGAAAATCAATCCCAGTGATTTTTACGCGAATCTTTTGATCCATGAAAAATACAAGGAGGAAATGGACAATGTTCGCCCTTCGCTTGCACAACTCATCGACCACCTCGATCATATTGCCAACTTGATTGGTGTTGACCATATCGGCATCGGTTCTGATTTTGATGGCATCAATTCATCTCCCCGTGAACTCAACGATGTAACCAACATGCCCTTGATCACCGAGGAATTGTTGAAAAGAGGGTACAGCAAAAAAGACATCACCAAGATCCTCGGCGGCAACTTCATCCGTGTCTTGAAAGCCAACCAAGTAAACCAATAATATTTTTTAAAGCCCGGGTTATGTTTATGAAATATATACTGATCGGTTTTTTGCTCCTTCCATTTTTGTCTGGGGCACAATCAAAAACAGACATCGCACGCTGGCAGGAAACTGCCAAACGGGTGAACATCATCCGCGACAAATGGGGCATCCCGCATGTCTATGGAAAATCAGATGCAGATTGCGTGTTCGGATTGTTGTATGCGCAATGCGAAGATGATTTTCAGCGGGTGGAAATGAACTACATCACCATGTTGGGAAGAACCAGTGAGATCAATGGAGAGCAAAATATCTATGAAGACCTGCTCGTGAAAATGGTCATTGATTCAGCAGCATCTGTAAAAGATTATGAAGCAAGCCCGGATTGGATGAAAAAATTGCTGAACGCATTTGCGGACGGGGTGAATTATTATCTCTACAAAAATCCAAAAGTGAAACCCGCGCTGCTGCGTGAATTCAAACCCTG
>CANHSD010000109.1 GCA_947463105.1 Chitinophagaceae bacterium | reverse complement strand
GGGTGCTGCTTTGAACGCCATTGCGAGATCATCCGTGGCAGCTGGCAAATGGAATTGTTCAACCAGGAGGGCGAGTGGCTGGTTGTCAGCCTCGACGTTGAGGGGATAGATTTTTAGTTGATTCATCAGTTTCGGGGATTCCATTAATTTGCTTCAAAACGCTCCTTGTTTTTTATTAACTTAGCATCTCAAAATCAATTTTTTTGTCGGAACAGCAATCATTCATTAAGCGCTTAAGGACTGGTGGAAAAGAAGAATCGGAGATGAGCTTTATCGATCATCTCGAAGCTTTGCGTTGGCATATCGTCAGGGCGGTCTTGGCTATCCTGATCAGCGCCATCGTTTTCTTCATTTACATTGATGAAATTTTTGATGTGGTCATCATGGGTCCAACCCGTAATGATTTCATCTCATACCGGATTTTTTGCAAGATGAGCCACGTACTGGGCATGGGAGAATCTCTCTGCATGCCGCCGATGAAAATGAGCCTGCAGGTTACTTCTATCAGCGGAACCTTCATGTCAAGCATCACCATTGCTGTCGTGGGAGGATTGCTGGTGGCCCTGCCTTTCGTATTCCTTGAAATATGGAAATTCATCAAGCCGGCTTTGAAACCGACAGAACTGAAGTATACCCGTGGAATTATTTTTTGGGTGAGCCTGTTCTTTTTTATTGGTGTCTCTTTCGGGTATTTCATGCTGGCTCCCTTCACCTTCAACTTCCTCTCCAATTATACCATTGGCGGAATGGGCGTGATTGATTACAGGCCAACATTAACGGATTATCTTGATACACTGATCGATATAGCACTGGGCGCTGGGATTGCTTTTGAGCTGCCCATGGCCACTTGGTTGCTTTCAAAATTGGGCATCATCACCCCAGGCTTCCTCCGCACCTACAGGAAATATGCCTATGTAGTGCTCTTGGTGCTCGCCGCCATCATTACCCCTTCTCCCGACTGGGGCTCACAGCTGATTGTTGTTGTACCGCTTGTACTGCTTTATGAAATCAGTATAGTGATTGCTGCCAGGATCCAGAAGAAGAAGGATGAGGAGTGGGAATAAAATTTTAACATGAAAATAGCCATCGGTTCAGACCACGCAGGATTCAATTACAAGGAAGCCATCAAGGATCATCTCCGGCAAGCGGGTCATGATGTAGACGATTTGGGAACCTTTACTGAAGCGTCATGCGATTATCCTGATTATGCCCATGCAGTGGCCCATGCTGTTGAGCAAGGCCAGACAGAAATGGGTGTATTGGTCTGTGGATCCGCTAACGGCGTAGCCATTACCGCAAACAAACATGCCGGCATCCGTGCTGCTATTTGTTGGGAAAAGGAAATTGCCATCTTGGCAAGGGCCCACAACAATGCCAACATCATTTGCATTCCCGCCCGCTTTGTTTCTACCGATGCAACCTTTGAAATGGTTGACACATTCCTTTCTACCCCATTTGAAGGAGGTAGGCACCAGACAAGGGTTGGGAAGATTTAGTCGTTAGATTGTTACATAGGTTTCAAAAACTAAAACTGGTAACTCCATCTATATTGAAATGATGAAGTCTATTTCTGTCAAGATCGATACTTGATGTTGCCTCAATCCTTGCTCGCTCCATAGCTAACCCTTAACCTCCCGTAGTTTAATTGAAAATTAATTCCGAACTTGCTCTCGCTCTATTATATCAATTTAAACATTCGAAAATGATCAAGTTAGTAGCCTTTGCAGGATTGCTCATGCTTTCAATGACGGGCATGGCACAAAAGAAAAAACAAAAAGCGCCAGATGCGCAGCAGTTTGCGGCAACCATCACCACAGAAGACCTCAGCAAGCACCTCTACATCATTGCCGGAAAAGAGATGGAGGGCCGCGAAACCGCTACAGAAGGGCAACGCAAAGCGGCAGCCTATATTGAAAATCATTTCAAATCATTGGGATTGAAACCCGCCAACAACGGCAGTTTCCAGCAATCTTACCCTGTTTACCGCGACGAGCCAAGTGCTTCAGCGCTTAGTCTCAATGGTAAGGCTTTTGAGGTGAACAAGGATTTCGTTCCGTTCCCACAGTGGAACAACAACGCCACCAGCTACTTTTCAGAAGTGGTATTCGTAGGACATGGACTGGTAGACAAAGATGTAGATGATTATGCCGGATTGAATGTTGCTGGAAAGGCTGTTATCATGTTAGATGGTGCACCAACTGGCTTCAAGCCCTCTGCACAGGGATTTCGCGGTTCATCCAGTATGTACGGGAAAATCATCGCAGCCCGCAACAAAGGCGCCGCAGCCGTTATCATGGCAGGGCCAGGATTCCCCCGCAAGGCAGGTGCCATGCCAGGAAACCAGTACACCAATATTTACAAGGCAGAGCAATACCCAAACACCTTCATCGTGTCTGATGCAACCGCAAAAGCCATAGCAGGCGAGGCTTGGGACGGCTGGAAAGAATCAGGAAAATCGGCAAAAGTGGCAGGAAAGTTGCTTAAGGCCAACCTCAAACTTGTGTTTGAAAAGAAAACAGAAGAATTGTCAAGCAGCAATGTTTTGGCATACATCGAAGGTTCTGACAAGAGCGACGAATGGTTGATCATCACTGCACACTACGATCACCTGGGCAAGAGGGGTGATGTGATTTACTATGGCGCTGATGACGACGGTTCAGGCACTGTGGGTGTGCTGGAAATCGCTGAGGCCTTTGTAAAAGCAAAAGCAGCCGGCAATGGCCCGCGCAGGAACGTCTTGTTCATGACCGTGAGCGGCGAGGAAAAAGGGCTTTGGGGATCTGAGTATTTTTCAGAGCACCCAACGGTTCCTATGGACAAGGTAACAGCGGATTTGAATATCGACATGATCGGAAGGACTGATACTGAGCGCACTACAGGTGATACTTTAAATTATGTGTATGTGGTGGGTGATGACAAGTTGAGCACTGAGCTGAAACCCATCAGCGAGGCGGCCAACAACAAGTACATCAAGATGACCCTGGATTACAAGTTCAACGACCCCAACGACCAGAACAGGATCTATTACAGGAGCGATCATTTCAATTTCGCCCGCAAAGGCGTTCCCATTATTTTCTACTATGATGGTATGCTGAAATCTGACTACCACAAACCAACTGATACACCTGATAAAATCAACTATCCATTGTTGGCCAAGCGTGCCCAATTGGTGTTCCATACCGCCTGGGAAATGGCCAACAGGGAAGCCTTGTTGAAAAGGGATATTGAGTTGAAATAGTCAATATGTCCAGTTGGTTCAACACTCCAAAAGGGGGGATGCTCTGTAAAAAGCATCCCCCCTTTTTTATGAATATTTTTAATATGTTTTTCAATAATCCGGTCCACCGGTTGTTGATATAAAATTGTTATCCACAAACAAAAACAATCCATTAATTTTAGAGATATTTGTCAATTAATAGTAACTTAATTAGTCAAAACCTTCTACAAAGGTATTTCAGTACATTCCAACTATTCATAAAAAACCATGGCGATGCCCAATAAGCCAATAATTATTCAATTTAAGCACAACATACTTTTCAAGTATTTGAAAACGTTCATGTTGTTGAATCTTATTTTTTGATTACCCTTAATCTGTGGGTGACTTGGCGAAGCTTTGATAATGCGTGAACATGAAGAAACAGGTTGCAAAAAAATGGTTGGTTGTATACACCAAGCCACGCTGGGAAAAGAAAGTTCATACATCCCTTGTAAAAAAAGGGATAGAAGCATATTGCCCATTAAACAAGGTAAGACGGAAGTGGTCCGACCGGATGAAGACCATCGAGGAGCCGCTATTCAAAAGCTATGTATTTGTCAAGGTAGAAGACGCTGAAATGACAGAAGTACGCTTTGTGGATGGCGTGCTGAACTATGTCTACTGGAATGGGAAACCCGCAATTGTTAGGGAAGAAGAAATCATCGAGATCAAGAAATTCATGTCCGAATATGAAGACGTGGAAGTGACCAGCATTGAGCTGAAGCCTGCAGACGCCGTGGTATTGAATACCGGTGTGATGATGGGCGCCACTGGCCACGTTTTGCGCGTGATGGGAAACAATACCGTTGAAGTGCGGATTGACAGCCTTGGTTTTATTCTCACTGCTAAATTTGACAAGAAGACCGTCAGCAAGGTTTAGTTTTACAATGCTGTCATAAAAGTAGACAGTAAACCTTTGCAACATTTGCCAATCCGGGGCAAACGAATACCAACACAACTGAATTTACAATGACTAGAAAGTTTCTGTATAGGCTTCTTATGCCTACAATTTTGCTTGCCTACCTGAGCTCCTGTACTACTTACAAGCAGTTGCAATACCTGCAGGGAGATATCGATTCCACAAAGTATAGCCAGTTCAAGGTTCCAGAACAGCGAATCCAAAAAGGGGATCAGATCAGCATCGCAGTATTCAGCGACAATGCAGCAGCCAGTGCCATGTTCAATACCGGGTCCATTCCAATATCCACGGGTGCGGGCATGAATGCCCCAGCGCAGGGTGGGGGCAATGTTTCAGCAGCGGGCAATGTCTACGAAGTGGACCAGGAAGGAAATATATTTTTCCCACAAATCGGCAAACTCAATGTGGAAGGCCTTACCAGAGAGGGCGTTACAAAACTCATGGACAGTAAACTCAAGGATAAACTCCTGATCAATCCCTATTATGTGATTCGTTTCCTCAACCTAAAAATCACTGTTTTTGGGGATGTGGGAGCGCCGGGCGTGTATCCGCTGGTTCGGGAGAATACCAATATTTTCGAGGCATTGACCCTTGCGGGAGACATGACATTTTTCGGCCGACGCGATAACGTGCTCATTATCAGGGAAAAGGATGGGAAAAGGGTTTTTTCACGCATCGATGTCACCAAGCCCGATGTGTTCAACTCACCTTATTATTACCTCCAGCAAAACGATATTGTGTTTGTAGACATGCGCAAAGGCAAGGTGAACACACAGAACCAGGCTTGGGTGCAGAACTTTACCTTGGGCTTGAGCTTGTTAACCGGAATATCATTCCTGATCAACCTTTTTCGTTGATCGAATACCAAAACTGATTATAACGCATGTCCAATTTCAATAACAACGACGATTCTTTTCAAATACGGCAAAGAAACAAAGTAGATTTCAGCACCAGGGAATTCCTGATCAAATACATTTACCTTGTTCCATGGATTGTTGTAACGGTCAGCATTGCATTGGGCATTGCCTATACAAGGTTGCGCTACATCAGCCCTATTTATTTAGCATCAGGTAAGGTTTTGATCAAGCAAGACAGGCCCTCCGGTTTGAATGCAGGAAGCGGCGGCGGCAACCAATTGATCGGTGATGTGGTGGCCACTTCGGTGAACTCCCGTTCCATGGACGACCAGATGGAACTGGTGAAATCCACTGCCATGGCCCGCATGGTGGTACGCAACGCTTCCCTTCAACAAGGATATTATTATAAGGGAAACCTAAGGAACACCCTAATCAATAATCGATCAAGTCCAATACAGCTTAGTATCCTCAACATCACCGATTCTGCCAATGGCATTTCCTTGTTGGTCAAGGTGATCGGAAAAGAAACTTTCTCTGTCAATGGAAGCACCGCCCCTATTCGTTTTGGCACATTGTTTCAATTGCCACAGGGATCTTTTGTGTTAGAGAAAAAGCAGGCGGAGATTGCTCCATCTACTGAATTCTTCTGCAACTGGACGCCTGAAGAACAGGTAGCCCGTGGATTGGCCGGAAGCATCAATGTGGGTGTTGTAACCAAAGGAGGAAATGTTTTGAACTTTGTCTACTATTCAGAGCACCCCCAGGTGGCAACTGATGTTGTCAATGGGTTCCTGAAAGCCTATCAGGACTATAGCCTGCAAGACAAGCGCGAGGCTTCTCTCAGTGCATTGAATTTCATTGAAGACCAGCTGGCCCAGGTAAAAGGCGACCTCAACAATGTGGAAGGCAATCTGCAACAGTTCAAGGAAGACAACAAGGTCATTGCACCTGAAACACAGGCCACCAGATCATTTGCAGAAGCCATGGGATCTGACAAGCAAATCATGGAACAGTCCATCAAGATCCGCTTCATTGATTACATGATCAATTTCATCAAGGATCCTAAGAACATTTATCGTAGCATTCCGATGGTCAGTCTGGTCAATGAGGCATCTGTAGGATCCATCATTGCAGACTACAACAAACAGCAACTGCAAAGGGAAATATCTTTGCAAACCATACCCAAAGACAATCCCATCATCAGAGACATGGAATTGTCCATGGGCAAGGTGCGCAATGAAATTGTGATCACCCTGACCCAGCTCAAGGAAACCATGAATGAGGCCCTCAAGGGTTTTCAGGAAGTAGAGCTGGAAGCCAACAGTGAACTCCGCAGCCTTCCCCGCAAACAACGCCAGTTGCTTGACATCAGCCGCCAACAAACCGTCATACACGAACTGTATTCCTCTCTGGTGCAACGAAAGATCCAGATATCCATCAGTTCGGCATCCACACTCTCCAATATCCAGTTATTGGAGCCCGGCTACTCTGGTGGATGGCCGGTAAGCCCCAATCCAAGGTCGTTTTACATGACGGCCCTGTTTATTGGCCTGGCCATTCCCATTGGTATTGCCGTATTGAGAGAATTACTGAATGACAAAGTCAATAACAAGGCAGATATTGACAAGTTTACTTCCGCTCCATTGTTGGGTGAGATAGGACATTCAGACGAAAAGGATACACTGATCATCACGGGATCAGATAGGAGGTTTATTTCTGAACAGTTTAGGATCATCCGGGCCAATTTACAGTATGTATTGCCCAGGCAAAGCAAGTCTACAATACTGGTTACTTCCAGCATGAGTGGTGAAGGCAAGTCATTTGTTGCCACCAACATGGCAGGGGTGTTGGCCATTTCTGGAAAGAAAACAGTCATCCTTGAGTTTGACATACGCAAACCCAAAATTCTCAAGGGATTGGGGATAGACAGAAAAAACAACAAGGGGATTACCAACTACCTGATGGGAAAGGCCAGCATAGACGATATTATCATGCCTGTAGCTCAGATGGATAACCTGTTTGTGATCGGTTGCGGACCCATCCCACCTAATCCTGCAGAGCTGATCCTTGATCCCAAATTGGAAGAATTTTTTAGAGAAGTGAAAGAAAGGTTTGATGTGGTGGTGATTGATACTGCACCGGTAGGGTTGGTCAGTGACGCCATTGAATTGGGCAAGTATGCTGACAGTGCTGTATACATCATAAGGCATGATTTCACCTTCAAAAGGCAGGTGCAATTGGTAGATGAACTATACAAAGGAGGAAAACTCCCTCACCTCAGCATCGTCATCAATGACGTAAAGGCCTTGATGGGTTATGGCAAATATTACGGCTATGTGAGCTATGGCTATATCGGGTATGGATACGGATCCGAGCGAAATATTTCCAACTATTTTGATGTGAGTGTCAAGAAAAGGCGTTTGTGGAAGAGGATCAGGAGAGCAATTGGAGTTTAGAGAGGTTGAGGGAGGATGAGCTTGCCAACCAGAGGTTGGTAAATCAGCCGAAGGCTGAGGGGTTGAGGACCTAGAAATAAAACCCCAGGCCCACCTCCTCGACATCAACCTCAAGGAAGTCTGGAAATACCGAGATCTCCTCTGGATGTTCGTGAAGCGTGATTTTAAATGAAAAACCACACTAATTAATGTATCTAATCTGTGACATGGATGGCACTCTACTAAAAAACGACTTTTTTGAAGAGTTAGTTTTTAAAAAACTTCTGGAAACTCCATTTTCATTGATAAAATATTTATTCAAAAAAGACGGCTTGTTATTACTGAAACAAGATTTATTAAATGGGTTTCAGCCTAATTATCCAATTGACTTTCTCATAAATCATGAAGTTTTAAGTTATATAGCTGAAAAAAAAGGTAGCTACAAGGGTGTAATCCTAATTACTGCAAGTCCTGATAAATTTGCAAAACGACTCTTTGGCCATCTGGATCTATTTACAGGAATATTTGGAAGCACAAATATAAATTTGAAGGGCATAAAAAAGTTGGACTTTATACTAAAGAAAGAATTTACCCCTTTTGCTTATATCGGGAATGACTCAAGTGATAAAATCATATATCAATCTTCTTTAAATCCGCTTCACGTAATCGATGGCAAACTTAAACAAATTGAAAATCGTGTTTAAGGCCTTTAGGATAAAGCATTGGGTTAAAAACATTTTAATCTTTATCCCTGCAATACTATCAAGTGACATATTTAATATTAATATATTTTTTAAATTACTGATTGGTTTTATAAGTTTTGGAATGATGGCATCTTCATTGTATGTTTTGAATGACATTAGGGATGTTCAACATGATCGACTTCACCCACTTAAAAGAGATAGGGTAATAGCATCTGGAAAAGTCAACTTAAGGAAAATATTACTCGTTTCATTTTTCCTGCTTATTACTTCTTTGGTACTGTCTTGGATGATATCATTTCAAACTTTACAAATTTTATTATTTTATTTTATTTTAAACTGGATCTATTCAGTGTATTTAAAGAAAGAAAGATATTTAGATGTTCTTGTTCTTGCATTGTTTTATATAATTAGAATATTTTTCGGTTCTTCTATTTCTGGTACCGAGTTAACAAGTTGGTTTTTGCTGACTAGTTTAATGATTTTTCTTTCAGTTTCAATGAGAAAAAGACACCTTGAAATCAAAATAATGAACAACGAATCACTTTCTGGACGAATTTATTCTTTACCAGACTTTTCAGAGCTTAAAACACTTTCACTTTTATTTGCCTTTACATCTTTGATTTTTTTGAATATTCATTATCACTTTTTTTTAAAAATTACATCTCATATTCAGTTAATTGCTTTAAATATTTTTTCTTGTGGAGGTGTGTTGTTGTACTTTGATGATTCAAATAAAAGTGATGATGATATGGTAAGTGATTTTTATGGTAGGCCTCGTTTACTAATGTTTGTTTTATCGTTTGTTTTACTTTACTTATCAATACAATGGTTCAAATTATAAAGCCATTAATAGATTATAGATTTAGAATTTTCCAAGTAGGAATTCTACTTTTTTATTGTTATAACTTTTATTGTGGTCTGCAACTCACTCCTGATTCATTTGCATATTTAGACGGGGCTAAGAATCTCATAAGTTCCGGAGAATACAAATACGATTGCAACAATCAGCCAATTACTCTTTTCCCCCCTTTATATTCTTTTTATCTCGCGGGTTTTATGCTGATAGGTGGATTTAGTTCTAATTTAGTTATTGCCTCATCTGTTATTTCTTTTTTGTTTGTGTTGATATATCTGAATTTTAAAGTTAAAAAAATAAATAATAATCTACCCGACACTGCTTTTCTATTTTTATTATGCCATTTTTACTTTGTATATATGGGATCAGTTCTTTCTGAAGTATTGTTTATCCCAATATTCCTCATTTGGATTGTAAATTTATTTAAACAAGCCACAGTTAAGAAAAATAATTATTTCATATTATTTCTGGAAATTTTAATGGTTTCTACAAGGTACAGTGGCGTTTTATTAATAGCTGCTTATTATTTATCT
>CANHSD010000108.1 GCA_947463105.1 Chitinophagaceae bacterium | reverse complement strand
TGTTCCCATTGCCACCAATGCATTTCATTCTCCCTGGGGCAAAGCATTCAATGCCTCACAGCGGATGTGTATTGAAGCCGACCCTAGCTGGAAAGAAAAAATCCCGGAAGCAGGAATGGGAGGATTGAAAGTGGCACGATCGGTTGCGCTGATCAGCTACAGGCATTATGACACCTATGGTAAAACACAGGAGGACCTGGACAAGGCCATTGACAATAACAGAAGTGAATCCTACCAAAAATACCAGGGAGAGAAACTGGCCAAGCGCTTCAATGCATTGAGTTATTATATGCTGACCAAAAGCATGGACAGCCATCATTTGGGAAGAGGCCTGCTGGAAGCGGAGGAAATGCTGGAAAGAATCAATGCAAGAACACTGGTCATCGGTATTTCATCAGATTTGCTTTTCCCTGTGTCTGAGCAAATGTTTCTTGCAAAGCATATTCCAGGTGCACAGCTGGAGGTAATTGCATCCATTTATGGCCATGATGGATTCCTGATTGAACATGAGAAATTGAATGAACTGCTCAATGGGCTGATCAACTGATTTATATAAAATTTAAAACAAAGAAAAATGGGTTCAGAAAAAACACTGGTGATTGGAATGTTTGGTTTTGGTGTAGTAGGTGAAGGATTGTACAAGGTATTGAAGCAAACCCCTTCACTGAAGGCGTCCATCAAAAAAGTATGCATCAAAAATACGAGCAAGAAAAGGAATGCGCCTGCATCGCTGTTCACTTCCGAAAAAAATGACTTGCTTTTTGACCCTGAAATCAATGTGATCGTTGAAGTAATCAATGATAGCGTAGCGGGATATGAAATTGTAACCACTGCATTGAAAAACGGGAAAGACGTTGTGAGTGCCAGCAAGAAAATGCTTTCAGAGCACCTGCCAGAACTCATCGAACTTCAACATACCACCGGCAGGTCTTTGCTCTATGAGGCATCGGCATGTGCATCCATCCCCGTGATCAGGAACCTGGAGGAATACTATGACAACGATCTGCTGCATTCCATCAAGGCCATCGTCAATGGATCTACCAATTTTATCCTTACCAAGATGTTTGAGGAAAAACTGAATTTCAAGGAAGCCTTGTTGCTTGCCCAGCAACTTGGTTTTGCAGAAACAGACCCCACGCTTGACATTGAGGGGTATGACGCTGCAAACAAATGGGTACTTCTGCTGGCCCATAGCTATGGCATCATAACAACCATTGACAAAATGCTGTTCAATGGCATCACTCAAATCAATGAGCTGGATGCAAAAGTAGCGCAGTCAAGAAATCAATCCATCAAATTGGTTGCACAGGCAAAGAAATTACAAAATGGCACGGTTGCCTCCTTCCTGCTTCCACAGTTTGTAGACCATGCAGACCAATTGTATTTTGTAAAAAATGAATACAATGGCGTGGTGATTGAAAGTGGATTTGCCGACAAGCAATTCTTCTATGGGAAAGGCGCGGGAAGTTTCCCAACGGCCTCAGCGGTATTGAGTGATATTGCGGCTTTAAGATATGGCTACCGGTATGAATACAAGAAACTCAACCAGCAATTGCCATCAACCCTTTCAGACGATTTCCATTTGAGGATTTACATCAGCTTTGAAGATCTTAACAATATTCCAAAAGAAGAATTTACAAGCATCGAAGAATGGCATTCCGGCAACGAGAGAAGTTACCTGATTGGCACCATCCCCTTCAAATCCCTTTTACACAAAGACTGGTGGAAGACCAACAATACATCCCTGGTGCTGATGCCGGATAACATCATTGAAAATACAGCCCTGACTGAGCTAAAAAAAATGAGTTTGTCTCTGGCGGGACTGAATGTTTGACAACCTGTGGGTAGCATTGACTTTTATTCCTTACCCATTGCATATACAAGACCGGCAGCAAAATAAAGCAGCGGAGATATCAAGAACTCCACTACCGGAGCAACTGATGCCCTTATGCCATAAGGGACTGGAGCAATTGTATATTCATAAATCCCAATCAGGAAAAGATACCCCACCAGTGAGAGGTGAATCAGGTGCCAGATGCCGAGAAGCCAGGCAACTCCATTTGTTTTCAATACCAAACAGCCAACCGAATAAACAAGTGCAATAGCCATCCAACGCATCAACTGTTTGTTCTCTTGAATGATTGTCGGCAACCTTAAAAAAGATTGGTATGAGATCAGTTGCACTACTGTATAAGCCAACAAAATAAACACCAACCCTTTCCAAAATTGCCTGGGAAAACTCAATTTATCGAACATCACTTGCGTTGTTTTTAGTGCCCTGAAACGAAGGCTTAACCTTGTTAACAAAACTCACCCACAAAAAAAAGGTGAACGCGTATACCAAAAGATTGAACAGATATTTATGGGCAAGCTGAAAATGCTGGGGAAATTCTAAATTGACTATGGCCAAAAGTGAACACCTCAACACATTTAAAAAAAACAATCCCAGCATGCCCACAATTATGTAATTGAATTTTAATACTACTGGCCCATTGAAGCACAAGATGAAACCTGCAGTCAATACCATCAATTCTACGCCATCGCAGGCCTGGTAAATACCAATTACAGCACGTTTTCCTAACTTGTAGACATAAGAATGGGTCACCCATACCTGATCTTTTCCATAGGTTTTCAATCTTCTTGTATGCTTTGCTTCAAATTCGTCTTTCCCATAAAAAATATTCAGCATTTGTGCGGTTGAGCTGCCTAATTTTTTTACGACCCATGCATCCGGTATTTCATTCGGAATCAAAAAAAGGATGTACACTGACTTCCAAAGCACAAATAAAAAGAAGGACCTCTTTAAAAAAGATAAAGCTGGCTTGGGGAAATAAGTGAAATATTTGTTGAAAGCCAATGTTGAAGGATATTAGATTGGATTTTATTTTAGCACAATCGGGATATCAATACCCCAAGCTGCTAAAATGCAATACTAAGCATAAAAAACATCACAAAACCGGCTAAAACACCCCTAATATTGGTCAGTTCAAGGAACAAAATATGGCTGATTTCAAAAACAGAAACAGATGTTCCATCCATGAAAAGGACTGCTATTTGTTCAAAATACCCGAAGGCCTGTTGTTGGCACCTTTCCGATTTCGCAAATCATCGCCCAGGTCTTTTCTTGCATCTTCGGCAATAACCTCTAGCTTTCTAACAATCTCAGGATAAAGTCCTTTGACATCGTATTCCTCACCCGGATCCCTTCTCAGGTCGTAAAGTGCCTTGTATACCATCACATTTTCAGGTGCTGGACCAGGAAAACCATTGAAACCAGGTGAGCCGACTTCATAGGATCGTGCGGGATGTTGGAAGACCAGTTTCCAATTGTCCATTCTGACTGCCTCAAGGGCATTTTTGCGGTAATAATACAGGAAGGTTTTTCTTGGAGAGGCAGTTAAATCTCCTTTCAAAATCGGAGATAAATCTACCCCATCGATTTTCTTATCTGACAATGGTGCTTTGGTCAGGGCTGAAATGGTTGGAAGAATATCAATGGTTGATGCAAGCTGGTTTGAAACGATACCTGCCGGAAGCGTTCCTTTCCAGCGCATGATGCAGGGAACCCTTTGCCCTCCTTCAAATGAAGTCCCCTTTCCTTCCCTGAAACCTCCTGCAGACCCTGCATGATTGCCGAAATTCAGCCAGGGACCGTTATCGCTTGTAAAAATGATCAGGGTGTTTTTATCCAGTCCTTCTTCTTTCAGTGTCTGCATGATCTTACCAACATTGTAATCGACTTCCTGGATCACATCACCATACATTCCCTGCTTGCTCTTTCCTCGAAATGCCGGGGATGCATTGATGGGCACATGCGGCATGGGATTCGGTATGTAAGCGAAAAAAGGTTTGTGTTTGTTTTTCCGGATGAACTGGATGGCTGCATCTGCAAGCCTTCCCGTCAGTGTTGCCTGGTCTTCCAGGGTATTGATGGTGTCTATAGGCCGATCATTTTTAATCAGGGGAAGGGGTGGATGTTGACTTTTATTGCTGCCTGATTTAACAGGCTGCCCATCATAACCCACTGGCCACATGTCATTGGAATAGGGCAGGCCGAGATACTCGTCAAATCCCTGGTTAAACGGCAGAAACTCCCTGGCATCACCAAGGTGCCATTTCCCAAAAATACCCGTAGCATAATTCTTTTGTTTGAGCAGGTCAGCGATGGTCATTTCATCTTTGGCCAATCCAACCTTTGCACCCGGAAACAAGGCACCTGAAATACCTACCCTGTTGGCATAACAGCCCGTCATCAATGAAGCCCTGGAGGCACTGCAAACTGCCTGAGAAGACAAAAAATTGGTAAACCTGATGCCTTCTGATGCCAGCCTGTCAAGGTTGGGTGTATGGATGTCGAGTGCCCCATTGCAGGAGAGATCACCATAGCCCATGTCATCCATGAAAATGAGGATGATATTGGGTGATTGGGTTGCCGCTGTCTCAAATGGTTTGGTGACAGGTGAAACAAGCGACTGTTGTGAAGTCAACAACATTGCAAGTATCGCAATGAATAGCAGCTTTTTTTTCATGACGGCAGTTGATGGTTTTAAATTCGCAAAAATAGCACCCAGATTTGCTTAACTAAAATAAGCTAAAAAAGGAAACCTTTCACCTGGACAACTATTAAATAAATTGCTATTCCGAAACAACCAACCATCACAACAGCGTATCCTGTCAATTGAAAATATAAAAAACGATGGCCATCAATACCGCCATAAATACCCACAACAACTTGACCAATAGTGATGTCTTTGACTTCTCTTTGACCATCGGATCATTTTGGTCCACCAGTTGCACCAGTTCATAATGGGGCTTGGTGATAAACGAAACTGCAATCATGAAAACCACCAATACAGACATCATGTAAAAACAGAGCAGCATATAGTGGGGCCAAAATTCTTTTGTAGGAAAGCCTGTCAATTGACAGAACCCAATCAAGAGGCAAAGAAAAGTTCCAATATATAGCGTCAATTCAGCAGCCCTTGGCGTGGCGCGCTTCCAGAGGATTCCTACGATGAATACTGTAGATGCAGGTGGAGCGAGATATGTAATCAATGATTGCCCTAGATCGAACAAGCCTTTGTCTGAATTGGATAACAAGATGGCCATGAGCACAGAGACGGTTGCTGCCAACAAGATGATTTTCTTTCCAATAAGGTTAACCTCCGCAGCTGTCGCTTTTGGATTTATTTTCTTGACATAAACATCCATGGCAAAAACAGTGCTGAAAGAACTCAAACCAGTGGCCACATCATTGATGACAGAAACCAGGAGGGTGCCCAAAGCCAGCCCAATGATACCAGTAGGCAACAATCCATACACCATGGTAATGTAGGCATGATCGGGGTTGGTGAGTGGTGCGAAAACACCCTGGTTAACAAGCACCAGGCACATGATTCCAGGAACAATAAAAAGGGCTGGCATGACAATTTTCAATGCAGCAATCAGCAAGGCTCCTTTCTGACCATGGTCTACATTTTTGGCCGCAAGAGTACGCTGTACAATGGTTTGGTCTGTACACCAGAACCAAATGCCGATGACCGGGTAACCCAGTATCAACGCATGCCAGGGATATACTGAATCCGTAGATGGCTTAAAAATAATCCAATAATCTCTGGGAACGGAGGCAACAAGTTTTTCGATACCTCCCACTTTATTCAATCCCAAGAAAAAAATGAGCATTGAGATGCCAATCAATACAATGGACTGGACCATTCCGGTATGGACAATTGAATTCAATCCACCATTCACTGAGTAAGACATGGCAATAACTACAATCAGGATGGCTGAAACATAAATGGGAATACCCAGCAACTGGTTGATAACAATGCCGCCGATGCAGAGCATGAAGCTGGACCACACCACCAGGGAAGATACCATTGAAAAATAGGTAAAAAAAATGTGTGATTTCTTACCGAATCTTTTCATCAAATACTCCGGCATGGTTGAAATATTGTTGGCCAGATACCTTGGGATGAAAAGCAAGGAGAGGAGCATCAAGAATATCCATGCCAGCCAGTCAAAGTTGGCAAGCACCATTCCGCTGGTGTAGGCAGCCCCGAAACTGGCCACCAACATGGAAGGGCTCACATTGGTACTGAAAATGGAAAGACCCACCTTGTACCAAGGCAATGATCTGCCAGACAAAAACAGATCTTCTGGCTTGGGTGTGCCAAGAGCCGTTTTTTTCTTACTGATGAATATGCCAACCAGGATCAAAAAGATGATGTACAATACAATCACAATTGAATCGGTTGCACCAATTTGTATCCTACCCATTGTTATGGTTTTTTAAATGAACGTTAAACCTAATGATGCCTTTTCATGGTTATTTATATTATACAAATAACCATGAAAAAAAACGTCATCGGCTCATTTAATTAGCCATAGAGTATACTTTTTTGTCCTTTTCTCCCTTACTCCGGCAACAACACATGATCAACAGCAAGTTGCTTGCAAAGTGCATTGAAACCTGCTACATCCTTTTTCATCAGCTGATCCATGTCTTGCCTGAGCCCCAGCCATTCAGTATGCAATTCCTGGTATCGGGCTTTTTGTCCGGCAGTAACATAAGGCATATTGGAATTGACCTCTCCATGAACAAAAATGATGTTGGCACTGAGCTTATTCACAAAATTGATCACATCATCATAAGACTGACTCTTGGGCTGGATCAGCTTATCTTCAAGGGCTTTGAGCTTTTGGTTGATTTCCTTGCCCATATTTACCACCGCTGCTTTTGAAGGATCATTTTCAATCAATGCACTGAGTTGGCTGATTTGTTTTGAGAGGTTGCGCATGCGTGTAACGGCAACATGAATATCTGTAACATCCTGCTCCAATTTTTTGAGCATTTCGTCCTGTTCAACAAATTCAGCCTCTCCCATGTTGACCCTTGGGTCTTGCTGTATCACCAATGGGGTGGAAAACTCCTGACCATCAACCTTCAATACCACAACATAGATGCCGGGTACCGCCCTGCCACCACCATAGCTTCCTTCAATGTACACATCATCAATGGTGGGCATTTCCTGCCTTCTGAGGTTCCATACAAATCGATTCAGCCCCTTCTTGACAGTCAACAAAGGCTCTTCCTTGTGGCTGTTGTTTGAAGTAGCTTTGGCAAAAGCCTTGTTGCTGAATGACCTGAGCACCTTTCCCTGCTGGTCTTTGATTTCAATAGACAGGTCCTTGATTGAGTCTGCATTGTTGGAGAGTTGATAGTAAATAACCGCACCAGTGCTGGGATTGGCACCAGTTGTGAGAGGATAGGATTGTTTCATTTCCTCATTGCCATCAAACATGCTGTAGCCCGAAACCCTGAAGGTTTCAGCCACTGGCAATAACCTCACCTTGTCATTGGCAGCGGGATCAAAACTCCTGATGGGCTGCAGATCGTCGAGGATCCAAAAAGCACGTCCCTGGGTGGACGCAATAAGGTTGCCCTTGTGCACTTTAAGATCCGTGATGGGTGTGACGGGCAAATTGCGCTGGAAGTTTTTCCAACTGGCCCCATCGTCATATGAAATGTAGAGCCCAGTTTCTGTACCTGCATACAACAAACCCTTCCTGCGCTCATCTTCCCTGACAACCCTTAAAAAGGCCCCGTACGGAATACCACTCACAATCTTGGTCCAGGTTTTTCCATAATCGTTGGACTTGTATGCAAATGGAGTAAAATCATTGGTCTTGTATTTGTTTGCAGCGATGTAGACAGTTGCTGGATCGTGTGGAGAAACTTCGATGGCATTGATCAACGCCTCTCCCAAATCCTTAGGGGTGATATTGGTCCAGATCTTTCCACCATCCCTTGTGATGTGCACAAGACCATCGTCGCTGCCAGTGTATATCACTCCTTTTTCTTTGTCAGATTCCATCACATAGGTGATGGTGCAATAATTTTCACCACCAGCACCCTCGTTGGTATAAGGATAACCGCTGATGCCCATTTTAGTGGTATCGTGTGTGGTCAGGTCTGGAGAGATGGGCTCCCAGGATTTGCCCATGTCGGTGGTCTTGAACAACCTGTTGCCAGCATGATAATAGACATTTTTTTCATGCTTTGAGTAAAGGATCGGTGCATTCCAGTTGAACCTGTACTTCATGTCCTTGGGCTGCATGGCCTGGTATTGTACAGGATGAACCATCACACCTACACCCTCGCTGGTATTGGCGTCCAACAGCTCGATGGTGCCCTGATAACTTCCCCCCATTACATACCTTGGGTTGTTGGGATCAAAGCCAAGAAAGGCAGATTCACCACCAGCAGAATAATTCCACTGGCGTTCGGTAATGCTGCTACCACTGGTATTGCGGCTGGCGATGCGAACAGAAGTATTGTCCTGCTGTCCTGCATAGATATTGTAAGGGAACAAATTGTCTACATTGATCCTGTAAAACTGTGCAGTGGGTTGGTTGTTCTGTGCAGACCAGATCTTTCCTCCATTGAAAGTAACTGCAGCGCCACCATCATTGGCAATCACCATGTTCAGGTTGTTCTCCGGATTAATCCACAATTGATGATAATCACCATGGGTTCCACCAAGGTTTTTCCAGGTTTTACCACCGTCTTCAGACTTCAAGCCTGCAGCACCCAATACATACACGGTATTCTCGTTTACTGGATCTGCAAACACTTCAATATAATACCAGGCCCTTGAGATCAGGCGATGGTCTTTGCTGATTCTTGTCCAGTTGGCTCCTGCATCGTTTGATACGAATAGTCCACCCTGCTCCTTCTGTGTATCACTTTCAACCAAAGCATATACTTTGTTGGGATTGGACAAGGAAACGGAGACACTCATTTTACCCAATTCCTTGGGCAGACCATTTTGGATTTTTTCCCAGGTTTCTCCACCATCTGTGCTCTTGTACAAGCCAGATCCTTTGCCCCCACTTTGCACGGCCCATGGCAGACGACGATGATCCCACATGGTAGCATATAAAATCCGGGGATTGCTCATGTCCATGTTCAAATCAGCACATCCTGTATTCTCGTCAACATAGAGCATCTGCTTCCATGTCTTTCCACCATCTTCGGTTTTGTAAATACCCCTTTCTTTGGAAGGGCCATGCAAAGCACCCTGTGCTGCAACATAGGCCACATCAGGGTTTGATGGATGAATACGGATATTGGCAATATGACGGGTCAATTCAAGGCCCAGGTGTTTCCATGTTTTACCAGCATCAGTTGAACGGTAAACACCATCACCATAGGAAGTCATCACACCGCGGGGGGCATGCTCACCCATCCCGACATACACAACATTGACATCAGAAGGTGCTACGGCAACTGCCCCAACTGATCCGGTTTTGAAATACCCATCAGAAATATTTTTCCAGCTCTGCCCTGCATCTTCTGTTTTCCAGACACCACCGCCGGTGGTACCCATATAATAGGCTTGATTATTCCCTTTGATACCAGTGGCAGTAACGGAGCGACCACCACGGGTATGTCCGAGGTTACGCCACAGTACTGGCTTGAAATAGGTTTCAAGGTCGACAGATGGAACAGCAGGAAGCTCGGGGGATTTGGCCACTTTTTTTTGAGCGGAAAGATCCGATACAAACAGAACCAAAAAGGAAAAAATAAAAACCAGTTTTTGCTTGGTGCGCAGCATGTAAACCATAGAGAAATGTTTATGCCGCTAAGGTAAGCAATTCGCTTTGACGATTTCCCGTTTAACCAATTGGAAGGTTC
>CANHSD010000107.1 GCA_947463105.1 Chitinophagaceae bacterium | reverse complement strand
GTATCATAGCCAACAAAGGATTTTATTATACGCCTCATTTTGTGCAATCCATTGATGGACAACTGGAGTCAGACACGGTATTGAACAGGTATAAGCAAAAGCATCAGGTTACCAATATTTCCAATGAAACCTATGAAATTGTACAGTTGGGCATGCAGGATGTTGTTGAACAGGGCACCGGAGGTGTTGCAAGAATTGCAGGCATTGCTGTTGCGGCAAAAACAGGTACTGCAGAAAACTATGGTATGATTTATGGTAAGCGGGAGAAGTTGAAAGATCATTCCTGGTTCGTGTGTTTTGCCCCTAGAGAAAATCCTACCATTGCAGTTGCTGTGATTGTTGAAAATGCTGGATTTGGTGCAACATGGGCCGGACCCATGGCTGCGCTTGTCATGGAAAAATACCTTCGTGATACCCTTTCCGCTGCCAGGTGGAAGGAGGTGGGAAGGATTGAAAATACAGAAATCATTCTTCCTATTGTCAAGACGAAACGCCATCGGTTGGATTCCCTTCGCAAAGAAAAAATGCGGAAGTTACAGTTGAAGGCAACCGCAAGTGGAAAGTATCCTGGAAAGAACAATCCGGGCAAAAAAACAGCTGCTGTTTATTACCATCTTTCAGCCATCAAACCAGATAATGAAGAACGATTCATTTGAGATATCAAAGGGCACAGATTGGGTTCTTGTCGGAATCTATCTGGTACTGGTTGTTACTGGTATCGCCAGCATATTTGCCACCACTTACAGGGATGAGAATATCATCACTGGTTTTCTATCGTTCAGGACAGATTATAGTAGACAGTTGCTTTATTTTCTTATCTCTGTGGTATTGGCTGTTTTTATTTTACTGACAGACAGTAAATTTTTTACCGCTACATCCAATATTTTTTATGTATTTGGTTTGATCCTGTTAATCCTGGTTTTCCCATTTCATACGGACGTAAAAGGAACAAAATCAATTATACGGTTTTCAGGATTTCAATTACAACCTGCAGAACTCTGCAAAGTATTTGTGAACCTTGCTTTGGCAAAATACCTGTCATCCTTGGACCTTAATTTTAAGAAGCTGCGTTCTCAATTGATCGCCGCATCACTGGTGTTGGTTCCTGCAATCCTTACTATTTTTCAAAGCGAGACTGGATTGGCCTTGGTATATTTCTCTTTCTTCCTGGTCATGTACCGCGAGGGACTTCCTTCCGCCATATTGGTGATTGTTTTTTCTTTAACGGTGCTTGTTGTTATGACACTTTTGATTGACCAGAATCCTTTGACCATCATCCTTACGCTTGCTGCTATTGGGTTTATTTTTGCTGCAAGAAGACAGATCAAAAGGGATAGGTCTGTCTTGGTCTTGGTTATTGCTATTTGGGTTGTTTCAGTAGGCATTCAACGTTTCGCTGTACCCTATTTTTTCAATAGTGTCTTGAAGCCCTATCAGGTTCAGCGTATTTATGCTACAGTGGGAAAGGACTTTCAGGTCGATGCAGCATCGATGAGTGAAGAGGATATTAAAAAAATGGAGGACAAGAAAAAGGCGGGGAATTATAATGTCAAGCAAAGCAAGATTGCCATAGGCTCAGGTGGTTTTTGGGGAAAGGGTTTGATGAAAGGTACCCAAACGCGCTATGATTTTGTTCCTGAGCAAAGGACTGATTTTATTTTCTGCACCATTGGTGAAGGATTCGGATTTGCAGGAAGTATTATTTTGTTGGGACTCTATCTTTTCATGTTGTTCAGGATCATTAGCTTGGCAGAGAGACAAAGAAGTTCGTTCAGTCGAACATACGCCTATGGTGTTGCTTCAGTATTCTTTTTTCATGTGTTCATCAACATTGGCATGACCATTGGGATTATCCCAGTAATCGGAATAACCCTTCCTTTCATGAGTTATGGCGGCACTTCTCTGATCACTTTTTCAGTGCTCTTATTCATCTTGATTCGCCTTGACGCTGACCGTCAAATGGTGATCCGTTAACAAACCACATGAAAATCATACCCCTTTCCGAAGGCTCATTTACGATAGACCATACCAAAATATTTCTGCCATTTGATACCACCAAGGATGATCTCCAACAGCGGTCCAGGGGAAGTTTGCTGGTAGAAATACAGCCGTTTTTGGTTCAAACAAGAAAGGATTTGATTCTCCTGGATACAGGCTTGGGATTTTCTGAAAATGGGGTACTTCAACTCTACAATAATCTTGCCTTTCATGGGTATGCACCTGGAGATATTACGATGGTGCTGATGAGTCATTTGCACCGGGATCATGCCGGTGGACTTGCCGTTTCAGATCCTTATACTGGTCTTCCTCACTTGAGTTTCCCCCACGCAGACTATTTTATCAATGTAAAAGAACTTGATTTTGCATTGCATGCAGGCAATGCATCTTATGATGCAGGCCTGCTTTCCATATTGGAGGGTAATGACAATATTCGTCTTCTAGGCGATCATGGTATGATAAACGGCTATATTCAACATGAACTGTCCGCAGGCCATTCTCCTTACCACCAGGTTTTTTGGATTCGGGAAGACAATGAAGTTGTTTTTTTTGGTGGTGACGAAGCCCCCCAACTGCAGCAGATGAAAACCAGGTT
The DNA here is from genome assembly GCA_947463105.1 of Chitinophagaceae bacterium. Classification (GTDB taxonomy): domain Bacteria; phylum Bacteroidota; class Bacteroidia; order Chitinophagales; family Chitinophagaceae; genus Pollutibacter. The sequence goes on along the minus strand of CANHSD010000107.1, from coordinate 7,121 downwards.
TGTAGCCAAGTACGATCATGATGGCAAAAAAGCCATGGAACTGAGGCAAAAATGGTGGGAGATTGCTGTAGAGGAGCATTGGAATTTTCTTTTTTACCATGACATTAAAATGCCAGTTTATTCTGCCAATCCGGTAAAAATTATCAATAACCAATAGCAAATCAACTGTTTATAGGAGTGGTGATTATGTCTTTAAAAAAAAAGAGGCCAGCTCTAAAAAGAGCCAGCCGTTGCTAACCTATGAAAAACACCGAGTTAAAATTACATTATAAAAATTTATAATCAAAACTAAAACTAGTAGTATCAAAACCCTTTTTTGCGGGGTTCAAGTTGATTTTTTTCTGCCTGTCGCTTCTGAAATTCCCGTCTTACCAATGACTTAAATTCTTCTTCTGCCCCAAAAACCTTGTTCGCCCTTTCATGGCTCATCACTTTGGTAAAGTCTTCCCTGTATTTCTTTCTGATGTCCAGCATTTTTTGTTGTCTTTCCAGTTGGTCTCCAACTTTTCGTTCTCCTGCCATACCTTTCAGCTCGTTCCTGTATTGGTTGAAAACAGGCCAGAATTTCTGGGCTTCATCAGGGGAGAGATTCAATTCCTTTGTGATGAAGGCCATTTCCATGGCTTGGATTTTTTTGATCTCAACACTCCTTGCATCACGATCGGGTTTCATGGATTGAGCTTGTGAGGCAAATCCGAGTAAAAGCATTGCGATAAGAGAAAATGTTGTTTTCATGGCGTTTAATGGTGTTCATTTAGTTAAGTAAATGTACATATCCCAAACCATCTTGGTCCATGTACAATGAGATGTCTTTATCAGGAATTTCTTGCAATATTTCTTTGATTGTTTCTCTGCTCAGGTCAACCAAAAGGTTGGAGGATGTGTCAACTTCTTCATTTTCAATTGTTTCCATTGCGAATAAGTTGTCCATTTCCTCCAGATACATGGCAATCGCATCAGGAGAAACCTTGTGCTGAAAAGTTTCGGCTTCTTTGGACAGGCCGGCCAGTGGTTTCTCATTTTCTGTTTTGGAAACAAAAAATACAGTGGCCATGATTCCCAACAGGCAGGCTGCAGCAGCATATTTTGCCCATGATCCAAACCTGTTCATACCAATAACAGGCGCCTGGTTCTTTGGCATGTCAACTTTCAGATTGTTGAAATAACTTTCGGGGATTGTGTAGGGATTTTCATTTTTCAGGGACTTGAGCAAAGGGGAGAGCTCGATCCATTCCGGATCAGATGCTTCATTTACAATATGCTGCATCAGCAGGGATGGGAAATGCTCAAAGTAAGCATTAGGTACTGCGTAAGGGGTGTTTTTCGGCAGTTGAGCAACGTGCTCGCTAAGGGAGGCTAATTCTTCTGATATGTTGATAATGCTAGGCATGTATTGGTTAGACGATGACCGTACTTTAGGGTTTAATGGTTGAGGATATATTCTTCAATTTTTTTGACAGCATGGTGGTAGCTGGCTTTGAGGGCTCCAACGGAAGTGTCCAGAATGATACCCATTTCTTCGTAAGGCATCTCATCAAAATAACGCAGATTGAATACAATACGTTGTTTTTCAGGTAGCTGTTGAACTGCCAACTGTAATTTCCAGATGGCCTTGTTCTCATCAAAACCCTTTTCACTCTGCAATTTGTTCTCCAGGCTTTCGCTGACATCATCAAAGGAAACAGAACTCCTTCTTTTTTGTTGTTCAAGGTAAGTCAGGGATTCATTGACGGCAATGCGGTAGATCCAGGTATATAATTTTGCATCCTCCCTGAAATTATTCAATCCATTCCAGGCCTTGATGAAAACATTTTGCATCACGTCATCCGCATCTTGGTGTGTAATGACAATTCTTCGAACCTGCCAGTAGATTTTTTCCTGGTATTTTTTCACGATAGAGGTAAATGCCTTTTCCCTGTGCTGGGTATCTTTGAACAACCTGACCAATTCATTATCGTCCAACTCGGGTAGCATCTCCAATTAAGCTTTCTTTCTTGCCATCGCTTTTTCAGCTGCAGCAACAATGAACTCTGTATCGAGGCCGTATTTTTTGAGCAATTCAGTAGGCTTTCCACTTTCTCCAAAAGTATCCTGGGTGCCAATCATTTCAATAGGGATCGGGAATGATTTTGCTGCTGTTTGGGCAATACTGTCGCCCAAACCGCCCAATACATTGTGTTCTTCTGCAGTGACGGCACATCCAGTTTTCTTGATAGAGGCGATGACAGCAGCTGTGTCCAGGGGCTTGATGGTGTGGATATTGATGATTTCAGCATCTATTCCTTTTTCTTTAAGGATTCTTCCGGCTTCAATGGCCTTCCAGACAAGGTGTCCGCAGGCAAAAATGCTCACGTCACTTCCTTCTGAAAACTGTTGGGCCTTCCCCACTACAAAGGGTTCGTCTGCATTGGTAAAAATGGGCCAAACAGGCCTTCCAAACCGGAGATAAACGGGTCCCTCATGATCTGCAATTGCGATAGTAGCCGCTTTGGTTTGGTTGTAATCGCAGGGTACGATCACGGTCATTCCTGGTAACATTTTCATCAGTCCGATGTCCTCAAGAATCTGATGGGTTGCACCATCTTCACCCAGGGTCAAACCGGCATGTGATGCACAAATTTTAACGTTTTTACCGGAGTACGCAACAGATTGCCTGATTTGGTCATAAACCCTGCCGGTTGAAAAATTGGCAAAAGTGGTTGTAAAGGGAATTTTACCTCCGATGGTCAATCCTGCTGCAATGCCGATCATGTTGGCTTCTGCAATACCACACTGTATAAAACGTTCTGGGAAAGATTTGATGAAAGCATTCAGCTTCATGGAGCCTGCCAAATCAGCCGTCAGGGCAACAACATTGGGATTGGATTTCCCCAATTCGAATATTCCATCTCCAAAACCGCTTCTCGTGTCCTTCTGTCCTGTTACTTGAATGGCATCCAACATAATGATCAAACTTTGCTGCAAAATAACATTAAATCGGGGGTTATTCTGGATGCAAAAGGTTAATTTTTTGGTGCTAGTTCAGGCGGTGTGCTCTCAGGTCCAGATGGGTGGGTTGATGCTGGATGTATTGCTCCCATTTCCATGCGCTGGTCATGATGTCATTTATGGTATACTGCGGAGACCATCCAAGTTCATTTATAGCCTTGTCGTTGTTGGCATATATGGCGATAACATCACCTGGTCTTCTATTGCCGATGGTATAATTCAACTTCAGGCCCGTGCTTTCCTCAAACGCCTTGATGGATTCAAGTACGGTAATCCCATCTCCGGAGCCCAGGTTAAACACCTCGCAGTTGTTTGTGTTTTTCTTGTGCAGAAGAAATTCAACAGCCAAAGTATGGGCATGAGCAAGGTCACATACATGGATAAAGTCGCGAACACAAGATCCATCTCTGGTGGGATAATCATTCCCGAATACCGTCAGTGCTGGTATTTTTCCAATGGCAGTTTGTGTAATCACGGGGGTGAGGTTTTGTGGCTTGTCGATGGGTAGTTCACCAATCAAGGTGGAAGGATGTGCTCCTGCAGGATTGAAATACCGCAGCAGAACGGAATTGGTTGATTTGTTGGCTGCTGCAAATGCTTCAATCATTTGTTCCCCCATTTGTTTGGTCAGTCCGTAGGGGGATTCTGCATTCTTTCTTGGGGTTTGTTCAGTGACAGGAATTGCATCAGGATTTCCATATACCGTGCAGGAAGAGGAGAAGACAAAATTGGGAATCTTGAACTCCTCAATGCAACGCAGGATATTGATCAGGGATCCCATGTTGTTGTGAAAATACAGGAGTGGTTTTTCCACAGATTCGCCAACGGCCTTGTAGGCAGCAAAATGAATGACCCCTGCAATGGTATCATTCTCTTCAAATATGGCGCGGGTTTCATCAAAATTACAGAGGTCAACCTTGTAGTTTTTTACCTTGGTTCCTGTTATCTTTTCAACCCCCTCGAGCATACCAATTGTAGACCTGGAGTTGTTGTCCGCAGAGATGACTTCAAATCCATTTTCTAAGAGGTCAACCAAGGTATGGGAGCCTATGTATCCTGATCCGCCGGTAACAAGTATCTTTTTCATTTGGGGGTTATTTTAGTAAGTCCATCAGGTATGTTCCATATCCACTTTTGAGCAATGGCTGTGCAAGTTTGACCAGTTGATCAGTATTGATAAATCCTTTTCTCCAGGCTATTTCTTCAACACAGGCTACTTTGATGCCTTGTCTCTGCTCGATTACCTGGATGAATTGAGAGGCCTGCATCAGCGAATCAAAGGTTCCGGTATCCAGCCAGGCTGTTCCCCTGTCTAACACCGAAACATGCAACTTACCCCTCTTGAGGTACTCAAGGTTGATATCCGTGATTTCGTATTCACCCCTGGGTGAAGGTTTGATATTTTTTGCAATCTCTACCACTTCATTGTCATAAAAATAAAGTCCGGGTACCGCAAACTTGCTCCTTGGTTTTTCTGGCTTTTCCTCAATGGATATGGCCTTCATGTTTTGATCAAATTCAACAACGCCATAGCGTTCCGGGTCGCTGACCTGGTAGGCATATACAATTCCTCCATCTGGGTTGTTGTTTTTTTCTAAGGTCTTTCCCAATCCGGTACCGTAGAAAATATTGTCTCCCAAGACCAGCGCACAGGGGTCATTGCCAATAAATTCCTCTCCAATCACAAAAGCCTGGGCCAGTCCATTCGGAAGGGGTTGTTCTGCATAGCTCATGTTCAAGCCAATATGGTTTCCATCACCAAACAGTTTTCTGAATTGGGGGAGGTCCTGAGGGGTAGATATGATCAGGATGTCCTTTATCCCCGATAGCATCAGGGTTGACAATGGATAATAGATCATGGGCTTGTCATATACCGGCATAATCTGCTTGCTGATGGCATATGTGATTGGGTAAAGCCTCGTTCCTGAACCTCCTGCTAAAATGATTCCTTTCATGCGATGGTTATGATGGTACAAAGGTGGGAATTTTTAACAAGATTTCCACTCTTAACATTCCGGTAATATACGCATTACAATTGCTTAATATACCGCTAACCCTTGCTTAATGCCAGGATTGTTCCTTTGCGTATTAATTCTAAGTATGCTTAAGCTGTCACAATCAAGGATATCTGTTTTATTGGTCATAACCATTTTGTTGTCTGGATCTGTTTTTGCACAGGTACAAAAAATAACCGGTAAGGTTGTCAATACAAAAAATGAGCCGATTGCCGGGGCCTCCATTTTGGTTGAAGAAACAAAAAAAGTGGTAGTTGCAGATGTAGAAGGTAATTTCAGTGTCACATTGGAGACTGGCAAAAAATACAGTTTCACCGTTTCCAGTGTTGGTTTCAATACCAAATCAATAGCTGAAATCGAAGCCAGCATCAATGGAGACAACGCTATTGTATTTGTCCTGGATCCACAAACGAAAAACAGTGACGCAATTGTCATCAAGTCTACCCGTCGCCAGGAGAGCAGCATTGCCCTTTTGACATTTCAAAGAAGCAATACAGCCATGTCCAGCGGATTGGCTGCTGATTTTATCAGGAGAACACCAGATAAGAATACTGGAGAGGTCTTGAAGCGTGTGAGTGGTGCTTCAGTGCAGGACAACAAGTTTGTCATTGTTCGCGGATTGTCCGATCGTTACAATTCTGCCATGCTGAATTCAGCCCTGCTGCCAAGCAGCGAACCAGATAAAAAAGCCTTCTCTTTCGACATGTTCCCTGCCGCGTTGATAGACAACATCATCATCAACAAAACAGCTACACCTGAATTTACTGGTGAGTTTTCAGGTGGACTTGTTCAGGTGAACACAAAAGATATTCCTACAAAGGATGTACTTACGGTAGGATTTGGCCTTGGATACAATACCCAATCAACTTTCAAGCCCTTTATCAGCAACCAGCGCAACCAATATGATTGGCTTGGTTTTGATGATGGCACCAGAAGCCTGCCAGATAGTTTTCCAGCTACTGCTCAATTGTACAGGGTCTTGGGAAAGGATGCTGCAGGACTTAACAAGCAGATTGAGTTGACGAAGCTTTTCAGGGGAGATGTGTACCAGCAACATTCCACCAATGCTGCTCCCATCAAAACATTCAACATCACTTATGCAAAAAACCATGCATTGAAAAATGGTGCAAACCTTGGTGTTCTGGTTGCAGCAAACTACAGGAATTCGATGTTGGTTTACAATGTGGAGCGTTCTTTTTATGAGGCAAATGGTACAACGATATTCAACTACAATGACAACCAGAACCGCTACCAGACCAATGTTGGTGCAGTAGCCAATATTACATGGGTTAAGGGGAAAAACAAGGTATCATTGAAAAACCTCTTCAATCAATTGTTTGAAGACAATTATTACACCAGAAATGGCTACAATACCAGCAGGCTGAATGATATACAATTTTATTCCTCTTACCTTAACCAGCGGTCACTCTACAGTGCTCAGCTTGAAGGAGAGCACCAGCTCACTGCCAAGGGTATAAAGTTCAAGTGGAATGGAAACGCTGGTTACAACTTGAAAAAGCAGCCAGACCTTCGGACTGCCTTATACGCCAGGTCCATCAATACCAATGAAAAGTTTGAGATTGATCCGGACGATACCAGAAGATTTCACAGTGAGTTGAGTGATTATAGTTTTGGTGGCGGTGGACAGTTTATTGTACCGATGAACTGGGGTGGAAAGGATAAACAAACACTGAAGTTTGGTGGCTCAAGCCTTGCCAGGGTTCGTGATTTCAAAAGCCGAATTTTCCGTTATGTTACAACCAACCTCAACTCTTTTGTAGCTGCCAATGCCTACAAGCCTGTTGAATCTGCTTTCTTCTATGACAACATGGGTCAAAACGGGTATATTCTTGATGAGTTTACCAACAACCAGGACAGGTATTTTGGAGTATCCATTTTGAATGCCGCCTATGGAATGTTGGATAACAAGGTTGGACCTTTTCGTTTCATTTGGGGATTGCGTGCTGAAAATTTTCAGCAGTTGCTCACATCAAAAGACCAGACTGGTTTGAGAAACACCAAGCTCACAGAGAAGTGGGACCTTCTCCCTTCCATCAACATGCTGATCAATGCAGGGGATAAACAGAATGTAAGGCTTTCTGCAAGCAGGACGGTTGC